>CAVFIJ010000001.1:0-5037 GCA_963622405.1 Bacteroidaceae bacterium
ATTATATAGTATAATTTATGAAGATAAAAAACCAAAAGACCTAATTAAATTTTTAATAAAAAAATAATATTTATATAAATAAAAAAATACGATATCTTAATGAATCGTATTTTTTAATATTAAATCACATTTTATGGGAATTAGATTCTTTTGTTTTACTTAAATCAACGGTAATTTCAATATATGTATCATCTTTTTGGCTCGCTGCTGTTTCAATATAATCGTTAAATGTCACGCCATCGCAGTTGCCAATTCCTACATTATAGCCAAGTTTTTCTAATTTGGAAACAAATTTTTCCCAATTAACTATACCAGAAACTTCTTTTAAAAGGTCTTTTCTATTCTACCATTTGCATACAAAAAGATAACACTAATTAGTGTCATCTTTATCTTCTGGACTATCATTTTTGTCCTCTATTTTTTCTTCAGTAGGCATCTTTCCATGTTCTACCAAATAATCAATTTGTTCTTTAGTAATTGTTTCATATTCAAGTAAAGTTTCGGCAATTAAATGTAATAAATCCATATTTTCTTTAATAATTTTCTCTGTGATTTTATATTGTTTGTTAATAATTTTTCTTACTTCTTCATCAATTTCATCAGCAACTTTTAAAGAAAAGTTTTGTTGTTTGTTATAATCTCTTCCTAAAAAGACACTTGATGATTGATGTTCAAATTGAACAGGGCCCAAATCACTCATACCATATTCAGTTACCATTGATCTTGCAATTTTAGTAGCTTTTTCAAAATCATTTGAAGCACCCGTAGTAATTTCTTTAAACATTAATTCTTCCGCAACTCTACCCGCAAGTAAACCACTAATCATTTGTAATAACTCATTTTTAGTAGAAAGATAAGTCTCTTCCTTAGGAAGCATCAAATTATATCCTCCAGCTTGACCTCTTGGAATAATAGTGATTTTTTGAACATCATTAGCTCCCTCTAATTTAAGACCAACAACAGCATGACCAGCTTCATGGAAAGCAACAGTTCTCTTTTCTTTATCAGTATACTTTTTACTCTTCTTAGCAGGACCCATCAATACTCTATCATGAGCCTCATCAATCTCTGCCATTGTAATCTCATTCTTATTACGTCTTACAGTTAATAATGCAGCCTCATTTAAAAGATTTTCTAAATCAGCTCCACTAAAACCAACTGTTCTTTTAGCAACATTAGACATTGTAATACCTTTAGCAAAAGTTTTGCCCTTAGCATGAACACCTAATATTTCCTCTCTACCTTTAGCATCAGGTAAATTAACCGTAACTTGTCTATCAAATCTACCAGGTCTAAGAAGTGCTGGGTCTAAAACATCAGGTCTGTTAGTAGCGGCAATAATAATAATTCCCTCGTTAGCACCAAAACCATCCATTTCAGTTAATAACTGATTTAATGTTTGTTCTCTTTCATCATGTCCGCCACCAAAACCTGCACCTCTTTGACGTCCAACAGCATCAATTTCATCAATAAATATCAAACAAGGAGCATTCTGCTTAGCTTGTTTAAACATATCTCTAACTCTTGAAGCACCTACACCAACAAAAAGCTCAACAAACTCTGAACCACTTATAAAATAAAATGGAACATTTGCCTCTCCAGCAACAGCTTTTGCTAGCAAAGTTTTACCAGTACCGGGAGGGCCAACAAGTAATACCCCCTTAGGAATTCTAGCACCCATCTTTTGAAACTTCTTAGGACTTTTTAAGAAATCAATAAGCTCTGCGACTTCCTCTTTTTCCTCAGTAAGGCCTGCAACATCATCAAAAGTAACTTTATCTTGTCCAGCACTAAGTCTAGCTTTACTTTTACCAAAATCCATACCTTTCGCACCGCTACCACCCATCTGTCTAGATAAGAAGTAAAAAGCAAGACCAAGTAATAAAACCATTGGTAATATATTTAAAATAAACTGTAAAATAGTATTGCTTTCTGGATCACTATTAGTGCTCATTTTAAAACCTAACTCATCTTCTAAATTCATAAGTTTAACCATAGATTCATCTGTAAGTGGCATATTAAAAGTAAAAGTCTCATTTGACTTATAGTCTTTTAATTTACCCGTAATAACATATACTCCAGCACTAGTACGTGGAGTAACAGTTAAACTCTTTACTTTTTCTTTCTCAGCTTGTTTTACAAACTTACTATAACTATATTCGTGAACTTTATTGTTCATAGAATCAACTAAGAACATCATAGCGAATATAAATATAAATATGAATAAATATGGCAATATGCCTCTTTTAATAACTTTTTTATCCATACAAAACTCCCTTCTTTAAGAATACCATAATATTATATCATAGTTTTCTGTAATTTGCTTATCAAATTTAGATTTTTTAATTCCAGGTATCCAAAGAATATCTCCATTACTATCTACAACAATTGGAATAGTATCCCTTATTTCTTTATCAACCTTATCATCAATAAATATATCCTTAATTTTCTTTTCTTTATTTAAACCTTTTAATATTATTTTATCGCCATTTTTTCTTGTTCTTATATATAAAGGCATATGTACCTCTTTAGAATCAAGTCTGCATACATAATTACTTTTATCATTAATACTATTAACTTTTACAATAGTATGTCCATTAGGTAAAACATTTTTATCTTCTAATACCATATTATACTCACATTTTTTCTTGTTATAAAAGTCAAAATATATAGAAGTATAATTCTTTATAGCTGTAATACCACAAGGTAAATTAATTTTTTGACATCTTTTATCTTTTAAACTAATAATCATATCAATATGTTTGTCATTTAAAACATAAATATTATTACCATATAATGTACTAAGTACTTTTTGAACAATTCTTCTTTGAATTAATGGTTTTAAACATCTAAATTCTTCTAAAGCAATTTTATTATCACAAACAACCTTTGGAAAAATAGACTTAACATCATCCTCAACATAATTATCATACTCACTTAAAAGAGTACTAAATTTATAAAATTTATTGTGAACATTTTTATCCTCATCTTTTAAATAAGGAAGAATATTTAAACGAAATCTATTTCTTGTATAAGATAAATCAAAATTAGATTTGTCAGTAGCAAACTTAATATTATGCTCTTTAGCATAATAAATAAGTTCTTCTTTAGTAGAATTAATAAGCGGTCTAACAATCTTATAATTACTTTTATCACTTACAATACCAAAACCAGCATATCCACGAAATGAAGAACCCCTTACAACCCTCATCATCATTGTCTCAATCAAATCATCTCCATGATGAGCCGTTAATAAATAGTCGGCTTTACATTTATTTACAATTTTCTCAAAAAAAGAATATCTTTTTTCACGAGCTTGGTTTTCAATATTCCCTTTATCATAACTATCAATAGTAAAATTTTCGCAAATTAACTCATTTTCCTTACAAAAATCATTAACCATCACTGCTTCAGCATCTGACTCTTTTCTAAGCTTATGATTAACATGTGCAACTACAATATTTAAATTCTTTTTTTCTCTTAATTTTAATAAAATATCAAGTAAAACCATAGAATCTGGTCCACCTGAAACAGCCACAACAAGCACGCCGTTATCAAGTATATATTTATTAATATTATTAATAACTTCTCTCATATATACCCTCCCATTTAATAGGTTCAATACCATTTTTTATCAAAAAATTATTTGTTTTAGAAAAAGGTTTACTTCCAAAAAATCCACGAGAAGCAGATAAAGGAGAAGGGTGAACACTTTCTATTATATAATGTTTTTTATTAGTAATTAATTCCTTTTTACTTCTAGCATAACTACCCCATAAAATAAAAACAATTGGTTTATCTCTATTATTTAATAATCTAATTAAATTATCAGTAAAAATCTCCCATCCTTTATCTTTATGAGATAAGGGCATATCTTTAACAACAGTCATAATTGAATTAAGTAAAAACACACCTTGAAAAGCCCAATCAGTTAAATCATTATTATTTCTTTTAACACCCAAATCATTATAAAGTTCTTTAAATATGTTATTTAAAGAGGGAGGTCTTTTTACCCCTTGTTTAACAGAAAAAGAAAGCCCATGTGCCTCATTTGGACCATGATATGGATCTTGCCCAATAATAACAACCTTAACCTTATCATAATCAGTATATCTTAATGCATTAAATATATTTTTATAATCTGGATAAATTTCTTTTTTCTTATATTCACTTTTAACAAATATACCAAGTTTTTCAAAATAAGGCTTTTTAATTTCATCCTTTAATACCTCATCCCATTTTTTATTAAACATATAATCGCCTCTTTATTATTTTACCATATATAAATTAATTGCACGCCCTAAATTGCTCATTATTATAACACCACCAACTATATTAGTCAAAAAATAAAAAGCAACATAAGTTACCTTTTATATTAAACTATTTAACCATATTGCAAAGAAACTACTAGTAAAAAGTCCAAAAATAATGAAAATAACCGCCGCTTTATCAAATAAACTAATAAATTTCTGTCGCCCACCTTCTTGCAATTTTGAATCTCTATTAATCATTTCTTGATCAATTTTCTGTTTAAATTCATTTGAATATTGATTGTTTAACCTCTGCATTGACTTAATTTCTTCGAGATTCTTTTTTTCTTTTAATAACGCAATTAATTCACTTCTAATTATAGATATATCTCTTGTTTTATTTTCATCATCCATTCAATTTCACCTCACACTATAATTACCTATGATAACTTGTTGACGCTTGTGGCTCTTCCATATCCATTCCTTGTATTAATGCTCCTTCTGAAAGAAGCTGTGCTTCAGCTATCAACTTTTGCGTTTCAGAATCAAAAGAATCTTCACCTAAATTAGTATTTTCAGGTAATGATTGTCCTCTAGCTTCTAACTGCATCTCTCTTTCATTTAATGCTCTTTCTCTTTCAATTAGTTCTTTTTCTCTTTCAATTAGTTCTTTTTCTCTTTCAATTAGTTCTTTTTCTCTTTCATGTAGTTTATCCTGAATAGATTCACTATAACTTTGATTACTTTGAGTATTTACCTGAGTTGTATTAGTATTAGTATTAGTATT
>CAVFIJ010000002.1:0-6551 GCA_963622405.1 Bacteroidaceae bacterium
GTTCATATAATTCTTTAGTGTTTTTATATTTAATAATTATACCCATATAATATACATTATTAACTTTAGGCATTGATGCAAAAGAAGGTCCTAAAATAATATTATTAGGTAAACTGTTTTTTAAATATGCAGCTATTTTAGAAGATTCATCTAATAACATTTTATTATCTTTACTACTTACTTTAACATAACATAAATTATAATATGGAGGATATTTTAGTATTTTCCTTATTTTAATTTCTTCGTTATAAAATGTAATATAATCATGATTTTTAGCTGATATAACACTATAATGCTCTAAATTAAATCCTTGAATAATAACTTCTCCATTTAAATCACTTCGTCCTGCCCTACCAGATATTTGACTTAAAAGTGAATAGGTTCTCTCAGCACTTTTATAATCTGGAATATTTAAAGATGCATCTCCATTTATAACACATACTAGTGTTACTTTAGGAAAATCTAATCCTTTAGCAATCATTTGTGTTCCAACTAATATGTTATATTTTTCATCACTAAAATCATTAATTATTTTCTCGTAATTACCTTTATTTCTAGTTGTATCTTGATCCATTCGAATAACTTTAGAGTGTGCGAATTCCTTTTTTAAAAGTTCTTCTAATTTTTCTGTTCCAAGACCAAGAGAATTTATGTCTTTACTTTTACATATAGGACATATATTTAACTTAGGAGCTGTATAATTACAGTAATGACATTTCATACTATTTACATTTTTATGATAAGTAAGAGGTATATCACAGTTTGGGCATTTATGGGTAAAACCACATGATTTACAAGTTATTACAGTTGAAAAACCTCTTCTATTAAGTAAAATAATTATTTGTTCATGCTTTTGTATTCTATCATTTATCTTTTGGATTAATAACTCTGAAAATACTCTATTACCTTTTTTATACTCTTCTTGCATATTTACTAAATGAACAGTAGGAATATTATTATTTGGTCGTTTTTTCATTTCAAGTAATTTATAAATGCCAGCCTTTGCTCTTGTATAACTATCTACACTAGGTGTGGCACTTCCAAGGATTAAAGGACAATTATATGTTTTAGCCCTTTTTATTGCAATATCTATCGTATTATATCTAGGGGTATTTTCTTGTTTATAAGTAGATGAATGTTCTTCATCAATAATAATTATTCCAAGGTTATCAAAGGGTGCAAAAACTGCACTTCTAGCACCAATAACTATAGATACTTCTTTTCTTTCTATTTTACGCCACTCATCATATTTTTCACCATCAGAAAGTGCACTATGTAATATTGCAACTATACTGCCAAAGTGACTTTTAAATATTTTTGTAACTTGTGGGGTAAGACTTATTTCTGGGACTAAAAGTATTGCTTGTTTTTTTTGTAATAATATTTGTTCTATTAATTTTATATAGACATATGTTTTTCCAGAACCAGTAACACCATGTAATAAATATGGTTGAAAACTATTAATATCAATACTAGAAATAACTTTTTGCTGTTCTAAAGTAAGTTTATGCGTTAATTTATTTTCTTTTATATCATCCTTAAGGCGATAGCTTTCTTTCTTTTCTTCAGATATAATTTCTTTTGCTAAAAGTGTCTTTACGGCAGATGCAGATATTAAATTAGCTTCCGTCTTTTGCACTTCTTTATGTTTTTTTATAAATTCATATACTTCTTTTTGTTTAGTGGATGTTAATAAAGATTCTTTATTAATTTTTAAATATGAAACATATTTTTTGCCTATTTTAGTATTACTTTTTGCCTTAAGAGCTTTAGGAAGCATTGTTTGATATGCACTTATTAAAGGGGATAAAGTCTTTTTACTTATATATTCTCCAAGTGCCAGCATTTCTTCATTAATAACTGGTTTTGTATCAATACACTTTGTTATTTCTTTTACATCATATTCTACTTTTCTTTGGCTATATATTTTTAAAACAAAGCCCTCTAATAATCTTTTACCGAAAGGAACAAGTACCCGCATACCTTTTTTTAGTTGCATATTATTAGGTACTTTATATGTAAAGGTTTTGTCAAGTGCTTTAGCTTTTATTTCTATAAGTACATCTGCATACATATATATCTCCTTTCTTTTTTTCATTATATATTAAAAGATATAGAAAATCTATATCTTTTCGCCATAATATTCAAGTAATTTATCATATATTCCAGGTTCTATTTTATTTATTGAATTAATAGAAACCTCTAATGATTTTTTATACTGGCCTTTTTTAAATAAACTTTCTGAATACATCAGACTTTTATCTAAACTTTCATAACTAGATCTATATCTATTACCATATACAATAGCAATTTCAGCAGCTTTAGCTGATTTAATCATATCTTTTGTCTTACTACATAGTTTTAAAGCAAGATCACGAGCAGTGTCAACTCTTGTATTTAAAGTATCTATCATAAGAGGTTTACGATGAAGTTCTTTTACAATCTCTCCCATTGCTTCACTAGCTTCTTTTAATTCTACATAATAACTATTTGGTAGTATTGGTAAACTATAATCATTAACTAAAGCTTTAGCATTTTTCAAAAGGTTTTTAACTTCTCCAAGCTGTCCACGTGCTCTTACTTCATCATCATGCATACTACCTATAATATTTATTATTACATCAAGTTTATCTTCGGTTTCAGTAAGTCTACTTGTTAAAAGATTTAACTCTTCTATTAGTTTAGAATACGCAAATGTATTGTTTTGCGTATGCGTTTCTAATGTTGTATAGTCTACACTTAAAGTTTCAAGTTCTTCTTTTATTTTATTTAATGAATCAACATCAACATCTTTTAAGTCATATATTTCTTTTAAATGTTCTAACTGACTTAACATATCATTTACAATGTGACTAGTACTTGACATTTTCTTTTTAAATATTGTTTTAGTATTTTCATATTCAACTTTTAATAATTTTTCTTTCTCAAAATCACCAAATAAATCTTCAAAGTATTTATCAAAAACTTTCAAATCAAAAAGGCTATCTTCAAGATCAAGAACTTTAGCTCTTTCCATAATATCTTCAATCTTTTTGTTTGTTTCTTTTATATTAAATTCTACATTTAAATAATCAAGTGGATAACCTTTCTCAGTCATTTTATTATATATTTTAGTTATCTCTTCTATCTTCTTTGGTAATATACATTTTGCAAGTAAAATAATTGATGGTAATTCTTCTATAACTGTTTCCATATGTTTAAGCATCTCTTCTATGGCATTTACGATAGTTCCAACTTCTGTATATTCATTTTTTTCCATAATATCTTCAAAATCTTCAAATTTTTTATATATATTATCAAATTGTAATTCAACATTAGGTTCAAGGTCTGAAAATTCAGATTTTGATTTTACAAAGCTTTCTAATAAATTTCTGTATTTTGCTTTCAATTTGGTTATTACTGCTCTATTACGTTCTTCACTATTAGTAACTTCTTTTATTTCATCTAACAAAAATTCTGATTTAGTACGTATCTTATAGATTTCCATCTCTAGTTTTGCAATTTTATACATCGTACTTTTATAATCAGCCTTAGACAAAGAATACTCTGCTTCTATAAGCATATCAGTAATTTTAGGAATTTTTTCTTCTTTAATTTCATTTAATCTTTCTTTCCAGTCATCATAAAGTACTTCTAGTTTTTGATTATTTAAATATGCTTCTATTTTAGCAAGTTCAGGTCCCACAGGAGATGTATCTATTTGATTTTTTTGATATTCTAAATCATCAATTATTTTTTTATATTTTTTATTTTTTCGACTATGTATACTATTAAATAGTATTACAAAAAATATAACTATTGCTCCTATTATAGCAAATATAATTAATAATGTTTCCTTATTCATAGCATTCACCTTATTATCATTTTATCATATTTTGTTATAATTTAAAATATTTTGTCGTTATTTGATAATAAAAGCCACAACAAGTGGCTAAATTTTTTTATTAAGAAATTTATCTATTATAGCGGCAAATAAGTTAAATAACATAATTGCAATCATTAATAATATTAAGGCAAGAATAATTAAATGAAAAGATAATATTGTAAGTGAAAATAAATCTTTTAAAACAATTATTCCAAATGTAAATAATATTATAAGAGATACAAATAATACTTTTCTTAAAGTGTTAAAAGGAACACTTAGTCTATATAACAAAGTAAATCCTGTAAAACCTGTTAATACTACCGCAAGTGTTGATACTTCTTCAGTACTAATATTTATAATATTTGGTAAAAAAGATATTATAACAATATTAGCTACAATAGTAAGAGCAGTAGGAAGAGCTTTTTTCATAACATTAAACATAATATTACCCTGAATTCGGTCATTATTAGGTTCTAAAGCTAAGATAAATGATGGAATTCCTATAGTAACCATACTAGTTAATGTAAGCTGAATAGGTACAAATGGATATGTAGTATTTAAAAATATAAATATTATTGCAAGTAAGGTAGCATATGTTGTTTTACATAAGAATAAAGAAGCTGATCTTTGCAAATTATTTATACTTCTTCTACCTTCTGCGACTACTTTAGGCATAGATGAAAACTTTGAATCTAATAGTACTAAATCAGATACATTTCTAGCAGCATCACTACCACTATTAATTGCTATACTGCAGTCAGACTCTCTTAAAGCAAGGACATCATTTACACCATCTCCTGTCATTGCGACTGTATGACCATCTTGCTTTAAACATTTAATTATTTCTCTTTTTTGTTCAGGTTTTACTCTACCAAACACATTATATTCCTTTATTAAATCTTTTATTTGTGATTTAGTTGATGACATATCTACATACTTAACGTTTGAAAGACCTACTTTTTTTGCAATACTTGCAACTGTTTTAGGATTATCTCCTGATATTATTTTAATATCAACACCTTGTTTTTTAAAAAAGTCTAAAGTTGATTTGGCATCTTTTCTAATTTTATCATTTATTAAAATCAGTCCCATAGGTTCTAGTGAAGTTGGTAATGTTTTATCTAATATTTCTTTTGTTTTACATAGTAAAACTACTCTACTATTTTCTATATAATTATTCAGTTCCTCTTTTATTATTGATATATCCTTTAAAATTACCTCTGGTGCTCCTAAAACATAACTCTCACTTTCAAGTGATAGTCCTGACCATTTATTTACAGATGAAAAAGGAACTATATTTTTTATTTTATAATCATTTTTCCTTGAGTATTTATCGCTTATTGCCTTCATCGTTTCATTATCATCTTTCATATGGTAACTCATAATTCCAAGAGCATCTATAATATCACTTTTTAAAGTCATATTTAATGGTATTATATCTGATACATACATATTTGCACAAGTAATAGTACCTGTTTTATCTAAACATATAGTATCAACTCTAGCAAGAGTTTCTATACAATATATTTCTCTTACTAATACATTATATTTAGATAATCTTATTACACTTATAGCAAGCACTGTACTTGTAAGTAAAACTAAACCTTCTGGTATCATACCTATTAAAGCCGCAACTACATTTAATATAGCTTCATTTTGATTTTGCATTCCAACTATATTTAACTGATGTATATACAATATTATTCCAATAGGTACTATTGTTATAGATATATATTTTATTATTTTTTTTACAAAATTCATTATCTCAGAATTTACTTTTTTTAAATATTTAGCCTCTCTTGATATTTTAGCACTATAATTTTCGCTACCTACATGTATTGTTTTAGCATATACTTTGCCTGATACAATAAATGTTCCAGATAATAGTTCATCACCTTTATTTTTTTCTACTGGCTCTGCCTCACCTGTAATAAGTGATTCATTTACAAAAGCTTTACCCTCTAATACTATACCATCTGTACTTATTTGATTACCCATAGTATATTTACATATATCATTTTTTACAATCTTATGAATATTTATTTTTTCTTCTTTACCGTTTCTAATTACCGTAGTAGTATTTTCTTCTAATAATGATAATTTATCAATAGTAAGTTTACTTCTTATCTCTTGTATAGTACTTATTAAAGTATTACAAATAACAACTCCTATAAAAAGAAGATTTTTATAGGAACCTACCATAAATACAATTATAGCAAGAAAAAGATTTAAAAAATTAAACAAAGTCAAAAAGTTAGTCAAAATTATTTGACTAATACTTTTTGTTTTTATTTCAGACTCATAGTTTACCTCGCCTGCTTCTTCCATTTTTTTTACTTCTTCTTTTGTAAGACCTGTTATATTGTATTTCACGTTATCACCTTAATTAAAATGTATATATTCTCTTTAAATTTCGAATAAGTTTTACTGTTTTATCAAAATTTACTATTGTTATATTCCCTATTAATTCTTCTTCTTTTTGTTCTTTTGGCTTTTTACTTGATAATTTAATAGATAATTCTTCAAGCTCAGGTATCCTCTCTTCTACTGCCTTAGTTTTAGCATCTGGAAACTCTGGCTTAAAATCATCAAAACTCACTATTTTCTTTTCTTTTGTTATTTCTTTTTCTTCTTTAACAGGTAAAGGCGTTATGCTTTTATCTATAATTAATTTTTTATCAAGTGG
>CAVFIJ010000003.1:0-2130 GCA_963622405.1 Bacteroidaceae bacterium
TACATCTTCCGTTATACCTGTTATTATTTTTCTTGTATTTGCATAATTTTGATCTTGTTTAGAAGAAAAATTCATTTTTGATAATTTTGTTACACCATCAACTAAATTGGCAACATTTTGATTGAAATCATGAGCGATATCCTCTTTTGTGATGTTAGTATCTTCTAATGTATCATGTAAAAGACCAGCACATATTGTATCTCTATCTGCATGCATCTCTGCCAAAATATACGCAACATTTAATGGATGACTAATATATGGTTCGCCACTTTGTCTCATTTGCCCCTTATGCAATGTATCAGCGTATTCGTAAGCTCTTTTAACAATTTCTACTTCTTCAGGGTTATATTCTCTTAATTTATTCAATAAATCTTGTAATGTAATACTGTTATTCACTCAAAACACCTCCTGCAAATAAAATAACGGTGCCAAAAAACACTATATTATAATGTAATTTTGGTCACCGTTATTATCTTATTACTAACTGAGTCTAAAAGAGAACATGAGTAAATAATGTTAGTATAATATTTATTCCTAGCACTGATTTTTTGATTAAATCTAATAATTCCATTATAGAATCTTTTTTTCATGCAGTCTCCCCCTCAAATTAATTAAATTATATTTTAGCATACTTTTGATACTTGTCAATAGATTTTTTAAATAATGTTGACTATTTTAACATTTATTTACTTAATTCAAAATCATCTTTTTCCTTACTATCATAATCTAATTCCGAATGTTTCATTCGAACATATTCTTTTTCAACTCCAACATAATTAAATAACTCATCTTCCTTTGTAGTATCTAATGATATATTAACTACATCTTTTCTAGTAAAATTTTCATTATCATAATGTGCCATTATTTCGTTAGTAGTTGCTTCTTTTGCTTTATCATTACCAAATAATAGTATCTGTCTAAAAAACGTTTTTATTGCCTTTAAAATGGCTTTTATCTTGTTTTTTAAAGTTCTATTTTCATTTTCCAACTTTTCATTCTTATATTGTAAATATTCTATCTCATTTTCTAAATTGTTTTTCTGTCTTTCTATACTTTTATAACTATAAGAATAATTATCTATTTCTTTATAAATATAATTTAACTTAGGTTGCATATCCATAACTTTTTTAGACTCTTTGATAACATTGTTCATGCTATCAAAAGTATCTTTCTTTATTTTTACATACTCTTTATTTAGTAAGACTTCTTTACTTGTTTTCATTTTCTCATTAAAAACCTCGAGCGATTTATTTAATCTTTCATTTTTAACATTTAGTTCATTATTTAATTTTCTAGTTATCTTTTTGAACTCTTTTAAATTGATATTTTCATTATCAGAATTTTTAATTCCTCTTTCTAAATCATATCCTTTACTAATCAATCTCTTATGATACTTATCTTGCAACTCGGATAAATGATTTTTGCCTTTAATATATTGTTTCTTTGAAATAGTATATCTTTCAGAATTACTCCTTTTATCTAACTTTTTTACAATTGGGATTACAACACAATGAATATGTGGAGTTTTCTCATCCAAGTGTACTGTTGCATGTAATATCTGATCTTTCGTATAGCCTAAATCATTATAGACAAAATTCATACAAGTATCAGCCCAAACTTTTATATCTTCTCTTGTCATATCTTTAAAGAAAGCATTAGTTGCAGTAAATAAAAGTTCATCCGCAACTACATTTTTGCTTTTATCTAACATTTCTCTAAATGTTCTTTTTCTATCTTCCCTCTCTGTTTTCATTCTTTCTTCGAATTCTTTTTTATAGTCAATTGTCTTATTATAAAAACCTCTAACATATTTTTCTGTTAGAGGTACTAATTCTATATTATTACTAGATAATTCTTTTTTAATATCTGGATTAGATTTATATAACTGTTTTTCTCTCTTGTTATGAGAACCTATTCCAGCCAAATCATTTATAGTCATAATTGGCTGACTTCTAAATATTGCATAATTTAAATTCATTTACCATTCCTCTCTTTCTTAATATACATAGCAAAAAAGATATGCAACTAAACATATCTTTACTAATTTCATAACCTTTAATTAAAAATACTTAAAAATTTACTTGTCGTTATAATACCAAAACGAGGACACTACTTATATTATATATTAAT
>CAVFIJ010000004.1:0-2467 GCA_963622405.1 Bacteroidaceae bacterium
ATAAAAAATACTATAGTAATTTTTCACTATAGCATTTTTAGTACACGACTTTATTTGTATTTACAAGCCATATTTTTTTATCCGTACCCTCTCTTAAATAATCTTCATAAACAGATGTAAAAGAAAGTACTTCTTGATGCTTAATTAGTTCTCGTGCTATTACACTCATATCTCTTGCACTAGAGTAATGTCCTTCTTTATCAAGACCATGAGACGTTTTAAAATATGTATTTTTTAAACCTAGTTTATTGGCTTTATCATTCATCATCTTTACAAATTCATCTTCTGTTCCCGCAATTACTTCAGCAAGGGCAACAACAGCATCATTACCACTTGCAATAGATACGCCTTTAAATAAATCCTTTACAGTCATTTGTTCTCCTGTTTCAAGTAAAATCTGACTACCACCCATACTAGAAGCATTTGCACTAATAGTAACCTTTTGATTCCATTTAATATTACCCTGCTCTATCGCTTCCATTATTAAAAGCATACTCATCATTTTAGTCATAGAAGCAGGTTCTAATTTTTCATCTGCATTTTTGGCAAATATAACATTACCAGTTGTCTGTTCGATTATAATAGCAGACTTTGCATTTTCAGCAAGGGATGACTCTTCTGCGAAAGCAGAAGGCATAATAAAAGTCATAAGCAATATAAGCCCAAAATATATTTTTTTCATAGATACACCTCTATTTAAAAATATGTAAGCAAATATAAACTATGACTTTTATTAATTATTTATTTGGATATAATTTTTCTTTACCACCCATATATGGTCTTAAAGCAACAGGAATCTTTAGTGAACCATCTTCACATATATTATTTTCAAGTACTGCTATTAAACCTCTTGGGGTTGCAACAACAGTATTATTTAGTGTTGTTAAAAATTTATTACCATCTTTATTTTTCATTTTTATATTTAATCTTCTAGCCTGTGCATCACCTAAAATTGAACAAGAACCAACTTCAAAATATTTCTTTTGTCTTGGACTCCATGCTTCAACATCACATGATTTTTCTTTTAAGTCAGCAAGATCGCCAGAACAACATTCAAGTGTTCTTACAGGTACATCTAAACTTCTGAAAAAATCTACTGTATATTTCCACATTTTGTTATACCAGTTCATGCCTTCCTCTTTAGTACATAAAACAATCATTTCTTGTTTTTCAAATTGATGTACTCTATATAATCCTCTTTCTTCAATTCCATGGGCTCCAACTTCTTTTCTAAAGCATGGAGAATAAGATGTCATTGCAATTGGTAATTTTTCTTCATCTATAATTTCTCCTTTAAATCTACCAATCATTGAATGTTCACTAGTACCAATTAAGTATAAATCTTCATTTTCTATTTTATACATCATACTATCCATTTCTTCAAAACTCATGACACCATTTACAACATCACTTCTTATCAAAAAAGGAGGAATACAATAAGTAAAGCCTTTATCAATCATAAAGTCTCTAGCGTATGCAAGCATAGCTGAATGAAGTCTAGCAATATCTCCAATTAAATAGTAAAAACCATTACCACTTGTTTTAGCGGCAGAAGGTTTATCTAAGCCACTAAAACTTGCACATATATCTGCATGATATGGAATATTGAAACTAGGAACAAAAGGGTCTCCAAATTTTTCAATTTCGACATTTTCACTATCATCTTTACCAATTGGAACACTAGGATCCATAATATTAGGTATCATCATCATTTTTTTCTTAATTTCAGTATTAAGCATTTCTTCTTCATTTTCTAAACCAGTAATTTCATCACCATAAGCATTTACTTCATTTTTTACTTTTAAGGCTTCTTCTTCCTTGCCATCACGCATTAATACTCCTATTTGTTTACTTTTTTCATTGCGTAAAGCTCTTAGGGAATCTCCTTTTTGTTTAACTTCTCTAACTCTTATATCTAAATCATATATTTCATCTACTAAGGGAAGTTTTTGTTCTTGAAATTTTCTTTTAATATTTTCTTTTACTAAATCTTTATTTTCTCTAATTAATTTTATATCTATCATTTCTTATCCTTCTTTCTATTAAATTAAAATAAATGTTAAAGACTTAAATTATCATCTCCTTTAAAAATAAAAAGACTATCTATATTATAGGAGCATATAAAATGCGGTACCATCCTAATAGTAGTCTTAATTATAGATAACGGTTTTAACCGGTATGCATTACCATACTCTCAGAAGTAGATTCATATAAGATATATACTAGTTTACACCAACCACTAGTTCTCTATAAATATAAACTTATACTACTAGTCTTCCTCAACAATTTCTAAAGTCATATTATCATTTTTAATTATATTAGTCAATATGCAATTACAAATTGTTTTTTTTAAAATTAACTTATAATTTTAAGAAATAAACAAATAATATTGATAGAAATGGGTGATGAAATGAAAAAACATAAAAACATTAAAATAATAACTATCTTCATTTTATTACCTATATTA
>CAVFIJ010000005.1:0-7004 GCA_963622405.1 Bacteroidaceae bacterium
AACAATTAAGAAAATACTACCTAATGTTAAGAAGAAGTACTCACTAATAAATTTATATATATAACTTGTATTATAAAGAATTTTTGTATTAACAAATTTATTCCAGTAATGACTAATTAGCAAAAATAACCAAAAGTATAAAGTATTACTAATAAGTAAAATACTTTTAATTAAACTATAATTATAACCTTGTAAAACGTATATAATACAATCAAGTATGCAAAAAAATATACAATATATTATAGTTTT
This sequence comes from Bacteroidaceae bacterium, assembly GCA_963622405.1. Classification (GTDB taxonomy): domain Bacteria; phylum Bacillota_I; class Bacilli_A; order RF39; family UBA660; genus Coprosoma. The sequence continues at coordinate 250 of CAVFIJ010000005.1, forward strand.
TTTAAACATTAATAATGAATTATTAACTACACTTTTTTTATTAATAATTATCAAAATTAATAATAATATTACTAAACAAATAAAATCTGTTTGAGCAAAATAATAAAATCTATACATATTTATCTCCTTCTATAAATGTTATAAAGGGCTAATATCATTAAACATAAATTTAATTTTATCAATCTTTTTGTTTATATGATAATGACCACAGTACCAAATTTTATAATTGAGTTTTTCTTCTACTAAATCTAAGAATCTTTCTGTACTACTGTCAACTGTTGACTGATCAATACCACTTATAAATGTCTCTATAGGTATATATTTATACGGACAAGTATGAGTTAATATAATGTCAATATTATTATTTTCATCTATTAATTTTAATACTTTTTGTTTTACTTCTTCACTAGGTTGTTCACTTTCATACCACCTATAGCCACGTGCTAATCTTATATATTTATCAACACTATAAGCTCCACCAATAACAAGAACTTTTTTGTTATTAAAATCATATATTTCTCCATCTTTAGCAAATAATATATTAGGATATTGCTCCTCATAATAAATAGTTCCACTATGAAAAATTTTAGTTTTATAAGTTTTAATATTTTCGCATCTTTCTTCATGATTACCATGTATAGAAAAAAGAGTAATAGGAAGTTTTGCTAAATTATTTTTTAAAACGTTATCATTTTCATCATTATAATAATTAATACCGGAATCTCCTAATATTATTAAAATATCATCTAAAGATGTATTGTTTGTTTTACAAAAAGAGAATACATCGTTAAAATCAGCGTGTTTATCGCCAGTTATATAAATCATTAATTAATCACCTACTTTAAACTAAAAACTCATAAAGCAACATCTTGCCTTATGAGATAAAATTAAAAATTTCTTTTTCTTAAAAAAGCAGGAATAACTGCACTATCATCGTCAGTATCATCAAGTAATAAATCGCCAGAATCTTCTTCGCGTAATTTTTCCTCATCATCAAAACCTGTAGCAATAACTGTTACAATAATTTCATCAGTAAAATTCTCATTAATAACGGCACCAAATATTGTATTTAAATCTGTATTAGCAGATTTACTTATAGTATCTACTGCTTCCTCAACTTCATACAAAGTCAAATTTGGTCCACCAGTTACATTTATGATCGCATCAGTAGCACCATCAATACTTGTTTCTAAAAGTGGGCTTAAAACTGCTTGATTAGCTGCTTCTACAGCTCTATCTTCTCCTACTCCAGCACCAATACCAATTAAAGCATTACCACGTTTTTCCATAACTGCTTTTACATCGGCAAAGTCCAAATTAATAAGACCAGCAACAGCAATCAAATCAGATATAGACTGAACACCACGTCTTAAAACGTTATCTACTTCTTTAAATGAATCAATAAGTGGTGTAGACTTATCAATGATTTCTCTTAATCTATCATTAGGTACTATAATTAAAGTATCAACGTGTTTTTTTAATTCTTTAATACCATTTAAAGCTTGTTCCATTCTTTTCTTACCTTCGAATGAAAAAGGTTTTGTAACGATACCAACAGTAAGGGCTCCTAAATTTTGAGCAATATCTGCGACAACAGGTGCAGCACCAGTACCTGTTCCACCACCCATACCGCATGTGATAAATACCATATCAGAACCTTTTAAAGCTTCTTCAATTGCATCTTTAGACTCTAAAGCAGCCTCTTTACCTACTTCTGGATTTGCACCAGCACCAAGGCCATTAGTAAGCTCTTCACCTATTTGAATTTTATTTTCTGCTAAAGAATTATTAAGAACTTGTGAATCAGTATTAGCAACAATAAACTCTACGGCTTGTACCCCTGATTCGATCATTCTATTTACGGCATTACAGCCTCCGCCACCTATTCCTATTACTTTTATTTTTGCAAGTTGATCCATTTCTAATCCACCAAACATATTTCATCCTCCTATTCGCCGAAAAAGTAACCAAACACTTTACCCAGCATTGTCTCATTTGAAGTGTCTATAAAATGCTTATCTGGTGATGATAACACTTCCATATCATCTTTCTCTAGCATTGTATAATTTTGCCCTCTTAACTTTAAATTATCAATAAAATAAATAATGTTCCCAAGAGCTACTGAATATTTATTATCCCTAGCACCAATAATTTCAATTTCTTCTATTTCAGTTTTAGAATCTAATATTTCAGATGTGAATCTATGCAAATCCTTAAGATTGCTACTGCCCCCAGTTAATATTATATACTGAATTGGCTTATTTGTTAAGAGGTTTATTTCATTTTTTACTAAAGAAATTATCTCTTCCATTCTAGATGTTGCAATTTCACTCACTTCTGCTTGATTAATTCTAACTATATCACCATCGTTATTAGTATTTTCATAATATTCATCAGGATTAATAAACTTTTTAGAACATCTAACAAATCTGTGTTTTATTTTCTTAGCCTCTTCTATATTTATTTTATACATAAAGGAAATATCAGAGTCAATATCTCTTCCACCCATGGTAATAATTTTAGAAGCGATAGGTATTTTTTTATTATATAAACTTATTGTTGTAGTATCACTACCAATATCAACAATAAAACCTATTCCATCTCTGTTACTTTTATGTTTATTAAGACAAAGATTACCAATACTACTTACAGATATATCTACAACTTCAATACCCATTTGTTCTAAAATACTTGCGACAGAATATATATTTTTCTTAGGGGATAATAACATCATCCACCTAGCAGACAATCTTGACCCACTTTTACCTTTAGGATCAATTACTCTAGTTTTATCATCAATAGTAAAGTCAATTGGAAATAAAGTAATAAGTTCCATATTTAAGACTTTATTACATTTAACTGCTCTTTCATATAAAGTATTAATTTCATTTGCAGTTATTATATTATTTTTAACTTCACAAGCACTTTTTACTATTTTATGTTCTGCTTTATATAATGAGATAGTTGCGAGTACTTTTTTTATTTCAAAACCAAGCATTGATTTAACTTCAGCAAAAGCTTTTTCAATAGATTCTTTAGCAAGTTCTGGGTTTATAATAAGACCTCTTTTAACACCTTTTGATGGTACTGAAGATGCCGCTAGTAAGTTTAAGTTACCATTATAAAGTTCACATACAACCAATTTAATAGCATCACTACCAATATCAATACTAGCATATACATGCTCCATATCATCATCCTCCTACAGTGTACTTCAATTATACTATATTTTAGCCAATAAATCAAAGAAAAACCATTTTGAATTTTTTTGTTTTATTATTTTTTTAAAATTGATAGTAAAAATAGACGAAAAAAGCACTTTTTATAGTGCTATCTTATTTATTTTTTTATAGTTATATTAATTTTTTAGATTTCCAATAGAAACAACATATATTCCATCTTCACGTTTATATGAATATTCTGCTGCTGTTAATACCATTAAAAAGGCAGGCTTCCCATATTTTTCAGTATCAATTTTTTCACTAAAACTTATAAGATTACTTGCAGCAGAAGGTATTTCTCCAGCACCTAATTTAACTTCAATAGCACCCCATTTACCATCAGATGTTTCTAGAATAAAATCAATTTCAAAGTTATTTTTATCTCTATAATATGATAATTTTGCGTCAATAGCATCTGCATATATCTTAAGGTCTCTCATACACATATTTTCAAATATAAAGCCAGTAAAATTTAAATCTTTTATTAAATCCTCTCTTTTTAAATTTAAGACTGCAATTACTAATGAGGGATCTACTAATTCTATTTTAGGAGAAACTCTTAAAGATGTTTTAGAACGTAAATTTAAATTAGTAGCGGGTACATATTCTAATATATATAGTTTTTCTAAGGTATTTAAATAATCATCTAAAGTTGGTCGAGAAATTTCATTAATAAATTCAGATTTAACATCATTTAATAAAGTAGATTTGCTTGTGCTTGTTGATATATTTCTTGAAATGCTTTTTAATACAGCATTCATTTTTTGAGTATTTCTTTCTGTGCCATCAAACGTTTTTATCTCCTCTGATAATAGACTTTTAACATAATCTTTTGATACTTTATATTTGTTATCTCCATCAATATTAAGTGTCTCAGGCCATCCACCTCTTATCATAGCATTTATTATTCCATCAAAACTAAGTTTAGATACTCCAGATATATCTTTACCATTAATAATATCTTCAAGTGAAACACTACCATCAGATTCCAAAGATTCATATAAAGACATAGGACGCATAAGCAATTTTGCTATTCTTCCAGTACCTGAATGCATAACACTATCTTCTTTTGGCCTTGCAGAGCCTGTTAAGATATATTGCCCTTTTAACCCAGTGTGGTCAATATCCGTTCTAATAGAATCCCATACTACTGGATACATTTGCCATTCATCAAATAATCTTGGCTTTTCTCCTTCTAAAAATAATGATGGTTTAGTTTGATTAGTTTTATCATACTGCATTTTATTAATTTTGTATATTCTTATTTTACATTTTGGCTGAATTTCATTTTACATTTTGGCTGGTTTTTATTTTACATTTTGGCTATAAATTATTTTGAAAGAAAGGCTTTTAAATTAAATCTTTCAAAAATATAATTATCTGCATAATCTTTAATATTTAAATATTGACTTTCACTCTTTATGAGCCATGCTAGCGTGAATATTTTTTTACGATATTGTTTTATATAACACTTTTTTAATGCTGTATAACGTACAGATATAAAATCAGGTTTTACTAAATATTTAGTATATAAATATATTAAATATAATGGATACTCTCCTTTATCTGTAAAAAGCACACCTCTTATATAAGAAGGTCTATTTTTTTTAAACCATTTTATTATTTTAGGATTAAAACTTTTTACCGCGAATGCTCCATTATAATTATCTAAATATTTTACAAGTTCGCTTTCTAATTTTCCTACTTTATTATCACATTTAATTTCAATTATAAGAGGAACTTTACCATTTACTAATTTTAAAACATCTTTAAATAATGGAATATTATATTTTTTTATATCACCGTAAACTATATCTTTTAAAATAATATTTTTATTATATAAACGTTTTAATGTATCATCATGGAATACCACTATGTTATTATCTTTTAAAAGATGTACATCTAGCTCAATAGTATAATTATTTTTTATGGCATTTATAAATGCAGGTATACTGTTTTCTATAATTTTCTCATCAAATAATCCTCTATGAGCTATTAAATTAGTTTTTAAAAATTCTATTTCTCTCATTTTATAAGAATATTTCCTTTCATTTCTTTTGGCACTTCTAAAGAAAATAATTTAAGTATTGTAGGTGCAATATCAGGTAACGCACCACATTTTAGTTTTATATCTTTTAAAGTAACAATAAAAGGAACTTTGCTTACTGAATGAGAAGTAACTTCATTATTATTTTCATCAATCATATAATCACTATTTCCATGATCAGCAGTTAAAATAAATATACCATTTTTTTCAAGAACTTTTTTATATATAACACCAATACACTTATCAATAGCTTCTAGTGCCTTAATAGTGGCCTCATAATTTCCTGTATGTCCTACCATATCACTGTTTGCAAAATTAAGTAATATAAAATCATAATTATCAATTTCCGTTAAAAGTCTATCCGTAATTTCATAAGCACTCATTTCGGGTTTTAAGTCATATGTGGCAACATGGGGAGATGGAATTAATATCTTTTTTTCTCCCGCAAAATTTTGCTCTACTCCACCATCAAAAAAGTAAGTAACATGGGCATATTTTTCCGTTTCGGCAATTCTAAGTTGTTTATATCCTTGCTTCGCTAGATACTGTCCTAATGTATTATTTATTTTAATTTCATCGAAGGCATTTGTACATATAACATCATCACTTACACTCATCATTGTAAGTAAATTTATGTTTATATCTTTTGTTTCAAATTCTTTAAACTCTTTATTAGTAAGAGACATGCCTAATTCTCTTAATCTATCAGGTCTAAAATTGAATATAATAACTGAATCGCCATTTTTTAGTTTCCCGTTCTCATCAAGTAAACAAGGCACAATAAATTCATCGGTAATTCCTTTAGAATAATTTGCATTTATGGCTTCTTTATAATTATTATATTTATCTCCCTTACCATTTACTATAACATCATAAGTTTTATTTATTCTATCCCATCTATTATCTCTATCCATAGCATAATATCTTCCTGATATACTGGCAATTTTACCTATACCAAGTTCATTTAATTTATTTTGCAATCTATCAAAATATTTAATACTTACATTAGGTAAAGTGTCTCTTCCATCTGTAAATGCATGAATATAAACTTCTTTAATTCCCTCGCTTTTAACTAAATCAAGTAATGCCATTAAATGATTAATATGGGAATGAATACCACCATCACTAAGTAAACCCATAATATGAAGTTTATTGCCTTTGGATTTACCAATGGTTTTTAATATATTTTTATTTTTAAAAAAACTGCCATCTTTAATAGAATTATTTATCCTCATTAAAGGTCCATATAAAACTCTGCCTGCTCCAATATTAGAATGTCCTATTTCACTATTTCCCATTTGGCCTTTTGGAAGACCTACAGCTTCACCACTAGCTTCAAGTAAAGAAGATGGATAATTGTTTTTTAAGTAACTATAATTAGGCATATGAGCTGCTTTAATAGCGTTACCTTTTACTTCTTCTCTTTCACCAAAGCCATCTAGTATACATAAAAGTATTGGTCTCATAATATCACTCTCCAATTATAG
>CAVFIJ010000006.1:0-4472 GCA_963622405.1 Bacteroidaceae bacterium
GCTATTAGTGAAGGATATGTAGTTCCTAAAAAAAATAAAACTGATTCTGCACGCCAAAGTGCTAATAATCCTGAAGTGAAGGTTGATTCTTCTAATAAACCTAATACTGTTTCTGAAATGGCAGATTTGCTTAAACAAGGTTCACATCGTCATACTAGTGGTGATAATGTTAATGTATCAACTAGTTTTAGTAATGCAGAACAATGGATTCAAACTGATAGGAAAACTGTATATATTGTTGAAAAAGTTTTATCTATAGTAAATAAAACCGCTAAAAAAGAAGTTGTTAGCATGACGGAAAAAGAAGAATCGGATGAATAAATTTATAATTCTTTTATAATATTGTTATATGGTGGTGAAAATTAATGAGTGATGAAGAAGCAGAAAAATATTTCAATGATAATGTAGTTAATAGAATTAATTATGATAATATTGAACAGTATGAACAATTTGAATTAAAGTTTGATATTGCTGTGTATTTTACAATGAGATTTCTTGTAAAAAAAGGCCCAGAATTGTATGATAAGCTTATTTCTACATTGAAATTAACAGATTTTGGTAAGAAAGAAGAATATAACGACAGAATTATGTTACTTAAAACGTGGAATGAGCTTTTTGAACGTGTAGAATTTAGTGTTCCAGATAAAATCGATTGGATTACGTATGACTATCTTGATAAAATTTTATCTTTTGATTGTGATGAACTTAAAGGTAGGTGTTATTCTATATCAATTATTGATCTTAAACAATATTCTAAACTTACAGGTAAAACACCTAAGGAGATTTTAAATGGATATACAATAGAAATGGCAGATGCATATCTTGATGAGTTAGAAAAAGATAACATAACTATGAATCAAATTAGGGTTTGTACTAATTCAAAAACAAATACAAATAAATTATAGGAATGGGTGAATAAAATGAGGGCAGTTTTATGTAGTCAAAATAAGATTACAAAGCTAATATTACCTGAGAATATTGAAGGTAGTTATTGGTTTTTAGATGATAATGAAGAGATTAATCTTATAAATATTAATTCTTCTGATAATATGTGGGTTATATCCGCTAATTACGGAGTAACTATTTCTTATAATGGTAAAAGTGTTACTAAGATTCAGCTCTCTATTCATAATTTTTATGTGATTACCTATAATGGTAAAACTTACGTGTTATATGCCGAAGATGTAATTGATAGGACTTTTGTTACTTATTCATTAAAGCAAGATACTAATTTATCTATAGGTAGTGGTAGTGAAAATAATATAGTATATTCTAATGGATTTTTAGCTCAAACTCATGTAGTTATAAATTATACACAAGGTAGTTTTAAGATTGTTTCTCCAAATGGTAAAATATTTTATAAAAATGATGTGGCAATTACTAGTGGTTGTTCTTTATATAATGGTGATGTTATTTCTATTTTTGGGTTAAGAATAATTATTATGAATAATACTATTATGATTAATAATCCATTTAATAGGGTATCTATTAAATGTTCTGCACTCAGTGCTAGAGGCTATTATGTTGGCCTTTTTCAAGAAAAAAAGGATATGAGTACAGAGATTCTTTACAAGGATGAGGATTATTTCTTTAAAAGGCCTAGACTTAGAAGATATATAAAAACTTATGATCTTGAACTTGCCTCTCCTCCTCCTAAAAAGGAGGAGGAGGAAACACCATTAATTCTAGTGATTGGTCCTATGATTACTATGGGTATTGTTTCTTTTGTATCACTTGCGAATGCTATAGTTAAATTAGTCAATGGGACATCTACTTTTAGTAAATCTTGGCCTACACTTATTACTTCCTGTGCGATGCTTTTAACAATGCTTTTATGGCCTAATTTAACTAAAAGATATCAAAAAGCTAAAGCTAAAAGAGCGGAAGAAAAAAGGGTTACGAAGTATCGTGCTTATATTGCTAAAAAGCAACAAGAAGTTCTTAATGTTGCTGCGAATCAAAAAAGTATATTAGAAGAGAAGTTGTTACCAATTGGTGATTGTTTAAATATTATAGAGAAAAAAGGTATTGAACTTTGGGATCGCCAAAATGATCAAAGAGATTTTTTAACAGTAAGAATTGGTAGAGGTAATATTTCACTTGATATTAATATAAATTTTTCTAAAGAAGAATTTACTTTAGATGAAGATGATTTAAAAAAAGAAGCTGAAGAACTTGTAAATAAAGCGGCTGTTCTTGAAAATGTACCAATTGAATATGCACTTAACGAAAATAAAGCAACTGCTATTATGGGAGAACCTACCAAAGTTTTTGCTTTTGCAAGAAATATATTATTTCAATTAGTTACTTATCATAGTTATGATGATTTAAAAATTATATTTTTAACTGATGAAAAGAACAAAAATCAATGGAAAGAATTTAAGAATTTACCTCATTGTTTTAGTAATGATAAGGAAACACGTTTTTTTGCATCTAATTTAGATGAAATGAAAAATATAGATGGTTATCTATGTCGTGAGTTTATAAAACGTGCGACGGCTGAAAGTAACAGAGAAATGGTTGAAACAGAAGATGGTGAAGTTAACTATAAGCCTTATTATTTGATTGTTACTGATGATTATCCTAGAGTTAGAAAACTTGGAATTGATAATTTAGTTTTAGAAAATAAACTTAATTTAGGATTTGGATTTTTAATAATTGAAAATAAATTTGGTATATTACCTAGTCAATGTTTAGATTTTATTAATTTAGGTAAAGATATGTCTGAAACATTAAAAAACAATTCTGAAGAATATCTTGTACAGCAGTTTAAAGATGAAATTAATGATTTTATCGATTATAGTAAATACTTTGAAAAACTTGCAAATATTCCAATAGAAGTTGAAACAGAAGGTGGTAGTTTACCTACATCTCTTAGTTTCCTTGAAATGTTTAAAATTGGTAAAGTAGAACAACTTAATTCATTAACAAGATGGAAAAAGAATGACCCTACTCAGTCTTTAAGAGCACTTGTTGGGGTAATGAGTGATGATAATAGAATTTACCTAGATTTACATGAAAAAGCACATGGTCCACATGGTTTAATTGCAGGTACTACTGGTAGTGGTAAGTCTGAATTTATTATTACTTATATTCTTTCTATGGCTTTAAATTATAGTCCAGAAGAAGTATCTTTTATTCTTATTGACTATAAAGGTGGAGGACTTGCTGGAGCTTTTGAAAATAAGACTTTAAATATAAGATTACCTCATCTAGCAGGTGTTATTACTAACTTAGATAAATCTGAACTTAATAGAACTTTAGTGAGTATAAATAGTGAATTACAAAGAAGACAATCTGAATTTAATAAGGCTAGAGACGAACTTGGTGAAAGTACTATTGATATTTATAAATATCAGAAATTTTATCGTGAGGGTAGACTAAAAAAACCAATTTCTCATTTATTCATAATATGTGATGAATTTGCAGAACTTAAAAGTCAGCAACCAGATTTTATGAATGACTTGATAAGTGCCGCTAGAATAGGTAGATCCTTAGGAGTTCATTTGATTTTGGCTACGCAAAAACCATCTGGTGTAGTTAATGATCAAATTTGGTCTAATACGAAGTTTAGGGTTTGCCTAAAGGTTCAAGATAGAGGAGACAGTAATGAAATGTTAAAGAAGCCTGATGCAGCTGAGATAAAAAACGCCGGTAGGTTTTATTTACAAGTTGGATATGATGAAATATATGTTTTAGGGCAATCTGGATATGCTGGTATTCCTTATAAACCATCTGATTTTGTAGTTAAAGATGATGATAAGTCTGTTATATTTATTAATAATATTGGAGAAACTGTTAAAGAGGCAAACTTTAAAAAGGAAAAACAAGTGGTTAATGCTTCAGGCGATCAATTATCTAATGTTTTAAAATATATTATAAATATGGCTAATAAAAACAATTTAAAAGCAGATCGTTTATGGCTTGATAGTATTCCTCAAAATATATACGTGGATAAACTTGCTAAAAAGTATAATTATGATTTTAGTACCAAGGTTGAAGCTGTTATTGGTGAATATGATGATCCTGTTAACCAAAAACAAAATATTTTAACTCTCCCTTTAGATGGTGAGGCTAATACTCTTGTTTTTGGACGTAATCCGATGGATAGGGAAATGTTTTTAAATAGCGTTATTTATTCACTATGTACTAGATATCGTTCTGAGTCTATAAATATGTATATACTTGATTTTGGTTCTGAAACTTTAAGAATGTTTTCAAGATTTCCGCAAGTTGGTGATGTTATGATTGCTAGTGATGCGGAGAAAGTAACTAAAACCTTTTCTATAATTAATGAACTTATTGTTTCAAGAAAAAATCTTTTTGCAGATTATAATGGTGATTATTTTATATATTGTAAAAATAGCGGTAAACAAGTTCCTTTAGTACTTTTTATTATTAATAATTATGAATCTTTTACAGAGAGTTATGCTAAGTATGAAGATGATTTAATAAGATATTCTAGAGAAGGA
>CAVFIJ010000007.1:0-2399 GCA_963622405.1 Bacteroidaceae bacterium
GATAAAACACAATATTTAAAATATGGAGAATACATATCTACTCCAAAAGAGCAAAGAAATGAAGAATTTTATGAACACTTTTTAACTGATTTTGGTCATTACGTAGTTAATAAAACCAATAAACCAATACTTAAAGAAGATTTAGCACTTGCGGCTGCAATAGCTAAGCACCGTGATAAACCAGAAGAAATTAGGGAAACATACGCAAAAGAAACATTAAAACAAATGCAAGAAAGAGATTTAGAATTATTTCCGTATGAACTTGGTGAAGGCGAAGAATTAATAGATAAACCAAAGACAATATAATTAAGAAAAACAGTCTAATGACTGTTTTTCATGATATAATTATAGTGGTGATAAACATGATAGAACAAAGAATAAAAGAACTTACAGAAATAATAAACAAAGCCAATTATGAATATTATGCTTTAGATAATCCTACTTTAACAGATCAAGAGTATGATAGATATATGGGAGAACTTCAGAAATTAGAAAAAAAGTATCCATCTCTAAAAAAAAGTGATTCTCCAACAAATAGAGTTGGAACAGAAGTTATTAGTGAATTTAAAAAAGTTACTCATGAAATACCTATGTTATCACTTGGTAATGTTTTTAATGAAGATGAAATAATCTCTTTTGATGAGAAAGTAAAAAAAGTAGTTTCCCATCCTAAATATGTTGCTGAGTTAAAAATAGATGGTTTATCAGTGTCTTTAGTATATAAAAATGGAGAGTTAGTAAGAGCTGCTACCAGAGGAGATGGTGTCACTGGTGAAGATATTACTCATAACGTTAAAACAATTAAAAGTGTTCCTCTTAAGATAAATCAAAATATAGATATTGAAGTAAGAGGAGAAATATATATGAGTAAAGCCTCATTTAATAAGCTAAATGAGCAGGGTAATTCTTTTGCTAACCCAAGAAATGCAGCGGCCGGTAGTGTTAGACAGTTAGATTCTAAGATTGCGGCTAAAAGAAATTTAGATTGTTTTATATATCATCTTCCTGATCCTGAGGATTATCATATATATACACATTTTGATGCATTAAATTTTATGAAAGAGTTAGGTTTTGTAGTTAATCCTAATAATAAAAAAATAAATAATATTAAAGAATTACTTCAATACATAGACTACTGGACAAACAATAGACCTAATTTGCCATATGAGATTGATGGTATTGTTATAAAAGTAAATGATATTTATGAACAACAAAAATTAGGATATACCGCTAGATGTCCAAAGTGGGCTACAGCGTATAAATTTCCTGCTGAAGAGGTTTTAACAAAAATAAAAAAAATAGTATGTACTGTAGGCAGAACAGGACAAGTAACACCTAGTGCTGACTTAGAACCGGTTAGGTTAATGGGTTCTATTATTAAAAGAGCAACATTACATAATGAAGATTATATTAAAGCAAAGGATATTAGAGAGGGCGATATAGTTGCTATAAAAAAAGCGGGAGACGTTATACCAGAAGTTGTTAAGGTAATAGCTGATAGAAGAGAAAGCAATAGTACTAAATATCAAATGATTAGTAACTGTCCAATATGTAATTCTATTCTTTCTAAAAAAGAGGATGAGGCAGCTTATTATTGTTTGAACAAAGATTGTCCTGCTAGATGGCAAGAGAAGTTGATTCATTATACTTCAAGAAATGCATTAAACATTGAGGGATTTGGGGACCGTATAATAGAAGATTTTTACAACAAAGGTATTCTTACAAAATACGAGGATTTTTATGAACTTAATAAATATAAAGAGGAATTAAAGGAACTAGAAGGTTTTGGTGAAAAAAGTGTAACTAAACTGCTTGATGAGGTTGAAAAAAGTAAAGGTGCATCTCTTGAAAGATTATTAGTGGCTTTATCTATAAGACATGTTGGAACAAAGACAGCAGATATTCTTGGCAAACATTTTAAAAATATTGATAATATAATAAATGCAAAATTTGATGATATAAGTGAAATTAAAGATATAGGTTCAACAATAGCTAAAAGTATAATAGAGTTTTTTAGTGATGAGAAAAATATAGAAATAATAGAAAACTTAAAAAAATATGGAGTAAATACCATATATCTTAAAAACATAAACAATAAAGAAACAGAATTTACAAATAAGACATTTGTTTTAACAGGCTCTTTAGAAAGATTTACAAGAGATGAAGCTAAAGAAAAAATAGAAAGTCTTGGTGGAAATGTTAGTACAAGTGTTAGTAAAAAAACAGATGTCGTAATTGCTGGTATTGAGGCAGGCTCTAAATTAAAAAAAGCACAAGAATTAGAAATAGAAATTTGGAATGAAACAAAATTTATTAACATATTATCAAAATATTAATAAAAAACTGTGAATAATTTGTAAAAATGATAGTAATTTTTATTACAAATAATTAGTGAAAAT
>CAVFIJ010000008.1:0-8408 GCA_963622405.1 Bacteroidaceae bacterium
AATTTTTTTGTGTTATGGTTTTGGAAAGTTGACAAACCCTTTTTTTATATATATAATTGATTAAGCAATTGGAAATTTTAACGAGAGGAGAGATGTTTATGTCTAAAAGAACTTTTCAACCTAATACTAGAAGAAGAAGTAAAAAAATGGGATTCTTTGCTAGAATGCAAACTAATATTATAAAGAGAAGAAGAAAAAAAGGACGCAAAGTTTTATCTCATTAATAAAATAATAGCTACTGTCCTTTAGATAGTGGCTTTTTATTATAAGGTGGTTTAGATGAAAAAAATTAATACTTTAAAAAAAAATATTGATTTTGAACGTATAATTCATAATAATAAAGCATTTAGATATAAAGATTACATTTTATATTTAGAAAGAGTTAGTGATTGTTCTTATCATTTTGGTATTTGTGTTTCTAAAAAAATTGGTAATGCTGTTGTGAGAAATAAATATAAAAGAAGAATTAAGAATATTATTGATAAAAATGGCTATAAAAATGGCTTTAATTGTATTATAATATTAGGCAGAGGGATTTTGGCTAGAAGTTATAGTGAAATGGAAATTAATTTAATTAATGCTTTTGATAAGCTTAATATTATAAAGGAGAAAAAAAATGAATTATAAAAAAATATTAGTTGTTATTGTTATGGTTTTAACTCTTTCTCTTACTGGGTGTACAAGATATGTTTCTGATGAGGGCAAAAATGTTAGAGAAGAAACTACTGGTCAGAATTTGGTTGCAAATATCTTATGTAAGCCAGAAGATAAAAATGTTTTAAATACTTATAAAAAATATGAAAAGGAAGGTAATTATGATATTTCTGAGTTACCATCTTGTTCTAAGTTTACTCCTGCTTCTGGGGGTTATGAGGGAATATGGAGTTTTTTATTTATTAAGCCTTTAAGCTGGCTTATTATTAAACTTGGTACTTTCTTTAATAATTATGGTATTGCGATTATTGTTGTTACTTTAATTATTAGATTTATTATTTTTCCTCTTAGTAAGAAGTCTGCGATGCAATCTGAAGGTATGAAGAAAGCAAGCAAAGATATTCAAAGATTACAAAATAAATATAAGAATAAAACTTCTCAGCAAGATCAAATGATGCAAGCACAAGAAATGATGGCTATATATAAAAAGTATGATATTAATCCTATGGCAGGATGTTTATTTGCTTTTATTCAAATGCCTTTGTTCTTTGCATTTTTGGAGAGTTTATATCGTATACCTGCTGTGTTTGAAGGAAAGTTTTTGTTTTTTAATTTAGGTATGACTCCATTTAATGCTATTTTTGGTTCTAGTTTTTCTATAAGTAATTTTATTTCTTCATTTGGTAATGGAAATATTGTTTATATACTTTTACCTGTTATTGTAGGTCTTTCTACATTCTTCTCTTTTAAAATGAATTCTGGTATGAATGTTGGAAGTCCTGAACAAGAAAAACAGATGAAACTTATGATGAATATTATGATGATATTTATTACGTTTATGTCATTTATAATGTCTACTAGTATTATTATTTATTGGATAACTGGTAGTTTGTTTACTATTATTCAAACGATGTTGATTAGGAGGAGTAAGGATGTTAGAGTTAGTAAGGTTAGAAGCAAAAAATAAAGAGTTAGCTTTAAATAATGCTTTAGAGAAGCTTAATGCTGAAATTTCAGAAGTTTATTATTATTTTGATGAGATTGACGGTGGCTTATTTAGTTCTAAGAAATTTAGAGTTTCTATGGTTACTAAGTATTCTATTAAAGAATATATTAAAAAATTTTTGAAAGATTTAGAGTATTATATGAATTCTAAATTTGAAATTGAAATTATGGAAAATGAATATGGTTATTCTGTAATTATTATTTCAGAAAATAGTGCGGTTTTAATTGGCAAAGATGGAAAGATGCTTGATAGTATTCAAAATATTTTAAGACAAACTATTAGAAAGCTTGGAAAATTTGATATTAAAGTTAATTTAGATATTTCTAATTATAAAGTTAAGAAAGAAAAAAATATTGTTTTTGAAGTAAAGAAGATTGCTAAAGAAGTTTTGTCTTCTGGAGTTGCTGCTAAGCTTGATCCTATGAATTCATATGAAAGACTTATTGTTCATAATACGATTTCTAAATATGATAAGCTTACTACTGAAAGTATTGGAGAAACTCCAAATAGATATGTTGTTATTAAGCTTAAGGAAGATTAATTTCTTCTTTTTATTTGACTTGATACTGTTTATAGTTTAAAATTTAGTTATGTGGAGGTGGAATGTATGAATGATACTATTGCAGCGATTTCTACGGCTCAGGGTATTGGTGCTATTTCTATTATTAGGGTTAGTGGTGATGATTCTATAAAAATAGTTAATAGGGTTTTTAGTTGTGATTTATCTATGGTAAAATCACATACTATCCATTATGGCTATATTATTGATAATGGTGCTTTGGTAGATGAGGTTTTAGTATCTGTCATGAGGGCACCTAAAACTTTTACTAAAGAGGATGTTGTTGAAATTAATGCTCATGGTGGTATTAATACTACAGGTAAAATTTTGGAGGTTTTACTTTTAAATGGTGCTAGACTTGCATTACCAGGAGAATTTACTAAAAGGGCTTTTTTAAATGGGAGAATTGATTTAACTGAAGCTGAAGGCATAATGAATTTGATTAATAGTAAAACTGATGTTTCTCGCACAATTGCTTTAAATCAAGTTAGTGGTAAGGTTACTGATATGATAAGAAACTTAAGGGATGATTTTGCATCTATTATTTCTAATATTGAAGTTAATATTGATTATCCTGAATATGAAGATATTGAGGTTGTTACTATTGATATGATTAAAGATAAAATTTTAGTTTTAGAGAATAAAATTGATAAAATATTTTCTGAAAGTAAGAACGGAGAAATTTTAACTAATGGAATTAAAACAGTTATTGTTGGAAGACCTAATGTTGGTAAGAGTAGTTTACTTAATAAATTAATTGGAGAAGATAAAGCTATTGTTACTGATATTCAAGGTACTACTAGAGATAGTGTTGAGGCTTTATTTAAGTTAGATAATTTACTTTTAAATTTAATTGATACAGCTGGTATTAGAGATACTAATGATGTTGTTGAAAGTATTGGTGTTGATAAAAGTTTAAAATTAATTGATCAAGCCGATTTGGTTTTGTTTGTTGTTAATTATAATGAAGAACTTACTTCTGATGATTATAAGATTATGGATAAATTAAATGGTAAAAATTATATTACTATTGTTAATAAGATTGATTTAGATAAAAAAATTGATGATAGTGAGTTATCAAATGTTGTTTATGTTAGTGCTTTAAATGATAGTAATATTGATGAAATTGGTAATAAAATTAAGAAATTATTTAATTTAGAGAAAATTGAAACTTCTGATTTAACTTATTTAACTAGTGCGAGAAGTTTAGCTATTTTAAGAAAAGTAAAAGATTGTGTTTATGAAGTTAAAAATGGGCTACTTAATAATAGTCCAATAGATATGATTGAGATTGATTTAAAAAACATTTGGAATTTACTTGGTGATATTATTGGTGAAAGTTATGATGATGAACTTTTAGATCAGTTGTTTAGTAGATTTTGTGTTGGTAAGTAGTAATTATAATGATGAAAATATTTTTTTGGAAAAGTTGGTGGTAATTTATGAAGTATGAAATTATTGTTGTTGGTGGTGGTCATGCAGGATGTGAGGCTGCATTAGCGTGTGCTAGAATGGGTCATAATACTTTGCTTGTTACAGGTAATGTTAATAATATTGCTGATATGCCTTGTAATCCTTCTATTGGTGGAAGTGCTAAAGGCATTGTTGTTAGGGAGATTGATGCATTAGGCGGAGAAATGGGAAGAAATGCTGATAAGAGTTTACTTCAAATTAAAATGCTTAATACTGCTAAAGGGCCTGCTGTCCGTTCTTTACGAGCTCAAGCAGATAAGATTACTTATCCTAAGATGATGCTTGAAACTTTAAGAAATACAACTAATTTAGATATAAAAGAAGGTTTGGTTAAGGATGTTTTAACTTTAAAAAATAAGGCTTGCGGTGTTTTACTTGAGGATGGAGAAAAAATAAATTCTGATGCTGTTATTTTAACTACTGGTACTTATATGAATGCGGATATTTTAGTTGGAGATACGAGACATAGAGAGGGTCCTCATGGAGAAAAACCTTCTAATTACTTAAGTGATAATTTAGCTAAGAAAGGTTTTAAAATTATAAGATTAAAAACTGGTACTCCTCCTAGAATTGATAGAAGTAGCATTGATTTTAGTAAGGCTAAGATAGAAAATGGAGATTCTGTTTATAGAACATTTAGTTTTGATTATGAGCCTTGTTATGATATTGATAAGCAGGTTCCTTGTCATTTGATTTATACGAATGAAAATACTCATAAAATAATTATGGATAATTTAAGTAAATCAAGTATGTATGGAGGATTATCTGATATTAAAGGTATTGGTCCTAGATATTGCCCTTCTATTGAAGATAAGGTTGTGAGATTTAAAGATAAAGAAAGACATCAATTATTTTTAGAACCTGAAAGTTTATTTTATGATGATATTTATTTACAAGGTTTTTCTACCAGTATGCCTCATGATATTCAGCTTAAGATGGTTCATAGTTTACCTGGACTTGAAAATGCAAAGATTCTTAGGTATGCTTATGCGATAGAATATGACGCTATTTATCCTACACAACTTAATTTTAATTTAGAAACTAAGTTGATTAAAAATTTATTTACTGCTGGTCAAATAAATGGTACTAGTGGGTATGAAGAGGCTGCTTGTCAAGGCCTTATGGCTGGAATTAATGCTTGTTTAAAAATTGAAGGTAAGGAACCATTTGTTTTAAAAAGAAATGAAGCTTATATTGGTGTTTTGATAGATGATTTAATTACTAAAGGTATAAGAGACCCATACAGGTTATTAACTTCAAGGGCTGAATATAGATTACTTTTACGTGATGATAATGCTGATTTAAGGTTAAGAGATTATGGCTATAAGTTTGGTTT
The DNA here is from genome assembly GCA_963622405.1 of Bacteroidaceae bacterium. Classification (GTDB taxonomy): domain Bacteria; phylum Bacillota_I; class Bacilli_A; order RF39; family UBA660; genus Coprosoma. The sequence goes on from CAVFIJ010000008.1 coordinate 5,029, forward strand.
AATTGATGATGTTAGATATGATAAGTTTAAGAAAAAGAAAGAAAGTATTAAATGTGCGACTGAAGAATTTAAATGCACTAGAATTACTCCAAAAGAAAATGATTATTTAATGAAAATTGGTACGAAGGAATTAAGAGATGGTATATCTTTGTATGATTTACTTAGAAGACCTGAGGTTGATGTTGCTGATTTAGTTTGTTATTTAGATAATTCTTATTCATCACAAGTTTTACAGCAAGTTAGTATTTCATCTAAGTATGAGGGTTATATAGATAAGGCTTTGAGCGAAGCTGTGAAAATGATAAATATGGAAAATAAGATTATTCCTGCGGATATTGATTATGATTCTATGCATAATTTAGCTAGTGAGGCAAAGCAAAAGTTAAAGGAAGTTAGACCTACAAGTATAGGACAAGCTATGAGAATAAGTGGAGTTAATCCTGCGGATATTTCAATTTTATCTATGTATATGAAAAGGGGTAAATAATGGATATTTTAGAATTTAAGGATGCTTTATTAGATTTAGGTATAGAAGTTACACCTATAGCATTAGAGAGACTTGATAAATATTATGAGCTTTTAATTGAATGGAATGAGAAAATTAATTTAACTGCTATTACTTTGAAAAAGCAAGTTTATCTTAAACATTTTTATGATAGTTTAACTTTGGTTAAATGTTTAAATTTAAATAGTGATATAAGTTTATGCGATTTAGGAACTGGTGCGGGTTTTCCTGGCGTTGTTCTTAAAATATTTTTTCCTGATTTGAAATTAACTTTAGTAGATGCTTTAAATAAAAGAATTAAATTTTTAAGTGATGTTGTTTCTAAACTTGGATTAAAAGATGTTTGTTTAGTTCATGCAAGGGCTGAAGAGTTTGCTTTGAAAAACAGAGATTGTTTTGATGTTGTAACTGCAAGGGCTGTTGCAAGTTTACCTATTTTACTTGAGTATTCATTACCTATGGTAAAATTGCATGGATATTTTGTTGCTATGAAAGGTGATAAAGAAGAAGATGTTTTTAATGCATTATCTATATTGGGTGGAGAGATTGTTCAAACTGAAAAATTTATTTTACCATATGAAGAAAGCAAAAGAATGATTATTAAAGTAAAAAAGATAAAAAACACCCCTACTAAATATCCTAGAAAGTTTTCAGAAATTAAGAAAAAACCTTTATAAGGTATTTGTTTAGTGTTATAATGTTTTTACGCGAAAGGATGAGAAATATGGAAAAAACGTTGATTTTTGGACATCAAAAACCTGATACTGATAGTGTTACTTCTTCTATTGTTTTATCTTATTTAAGAAATTCATTAGGAGATAATACAGAACCAAGAGTTCTTGGGGATATTAATAATGAAACTAAGTATGCATTAGATTATTTTAAGTTTGATGTTCCAAAGTATCTTAATGATGTTAGGTTACAGATTAAAGATGTTGATTATGCTAAGGAATGTTTTTTAAATGGTAAAGATTCTATTTTTAAAGCATATAAGTATATGAATAAAACTAAAATTGGAACTATTCCTGTTATTGATGGCAAAGGTAATTATTTAGGTGCTGTTTCTATGAGAGATGCAACACAAAGTTTAATAGGAGATAAGGTTGCAAAACTTAATACTTCTTACGATAATTTGTTAGAAGCTTTGGATGCAAAAGAAATATTACGTTTTGATAAAGAGATTAAAGGTAATATTATTATGGCGTCTTATGGTAGTGATTCTTTTAAAGAAAATATTGCGATTAATGAAGAATCTGTTCTTATTATTGGTGATCGTCATAAGATAATTGAATATGCTGTTGAAAATAGTGCTTCTATTATTATTCTTACAAATGGTGTTAAAATGAAAAAAGAACATTTGGAAATTGCTAAGAAGAATCATGTTGATGTTATAAGTACTGAGCATGATGGTATTACTACTTCTAATTTAGTTATTTTAAGTAATTATATTATTGATAATATTAATAAAAATGATATTATTTCTGTTAATGAGAATGATTCATTATATGATGCTCTTGAAATTGCAAATAAGAAAGGTTTTAGTAATTATCCAGTTTTAGATAATAATAACAAATGTTTAGGTATTTTTAGAGCTAATATTAGTGATAATAAACATCCTAAAAAGGTTATTTTGGTCGATCATAATGAAAAAGAACAAAGTGTTGTTGGATTAGATGAAGCTGAGATTATTGAAATTGTTGATCATCATAAGATTGGTAATATTGGGACTGTTATGCCTATTAATTTTAGAAATATGCCACTTGGTTGTACTGAAACTATTTTGTATTTAATGTATCAAGAAAGTGGTGTAGAGATTCCTCGTGATATTGCAGGACTTATGATGAGCGGAATTATTTCAGATACTTTACTTTTGACTTCTCCTACGACTACAGAAACAGATAAAATGGTTCTTAATGAACTTGCTGCTATTACAGGAGTAGATTACAAAAAGTATGGTATGGATATGTTTAAGGCAGGTTCTTCTATTGCTGGGAAAAGCATTAATGAAATAATTCATGGCGATTTCAAAAATTTTAATATTGATAATCAAAAGTTTGGTATTGGTCAAATTTCTACTATGAGTACTGATGAAATTATGAATAAGAAAGATGAATTTATTAGCACTTTAAATGAAATTGCTTCTTTTGATGATTATACGGCTATTGCACTTTTTGTTACAGATATTTTAAAAAATGGTTCATATATTTTATTTAATGATAAAGCAAAAGAAATATTTGAAGGATCATTTGGAATTAAAAATATTTATGAAGGATATTTCTTTGATGGTGTTGTTTCAAGAAAAAAGCAAATTGTGCCTAAAGTTATGAATTATATGGATAATAAATAAAAAAATAACATTAGTTTGTTATTTTTTTTATATCAATTATATCTTTAATTGGAATTAATTTATTTTCTAATGTTATTAAGTGTGTTTGGTTTTTTCCTACTATTTTTGCTGTAATAGTTTCATTTTTTAATTTTATTTTTACATTGGCTTTGTAAACATAGTTTGAAGAATTAAATATGTCTTTTATTTTTTTATTTATATTTTGGGGAGTCGTTATATCTTTTTCGTTTCTTGTTTCATTTTGGCTTGTATAAGATACTTTTTTATTATTTCCTAAAGATTTTTGTTTACAGTTTACAAATATACTTGGTAGTTTTTTTTCCATACTTATCTCCTCTCTTATTTATAATATGATATGTTATTATTTTTTATTTATTACATTTGTTAGTTTATAGCCTAATATATAAAAAAAGATACCTATAATTATTTCAATTATTTTTGGTTTTAATAGTAATAACTTATTTATCATCATTAATAAAGATGATGTCATAAAGGCAAATATTATTATATTTATTAAGAATTTATTTC
>CAVFIJ010000009.1:0-4598 GCA_963622405.1 Bacteroidaceae bacterium
ACTTAAACCAGTAGAAAAAGAATAACCATTACTAATATATTAAAATAAGCTAAGCTGACTAGATTCATCCATATTATCTAAGATGCCCATACTACGCATTTTTGCAAGCAAAGTAGAAGATATTTTAGCCCTTTTTTGCAAATCTTCAATACTAAGAAATGGCTTTTTTTCTCTTTCTTCTACAATAGAACGTGCAACTACATCACCAAGACCATCAATAGATCTAAATGGTGGAATCAAAGTTTTTTCATCATCAGATAGAACAAAATACATTGCATCACTTTTATTAATATCTATGGGTGCAAAAGTAATTCCCCTTGCAAGGGCTTCAAGAGCTAGTTTTAAACATTCTAAAATATTATTTTCTTTATTACTTGCACTATAGCCCTTTTCTGTAATTTCTATAATTCTCGCTTTAACGCAGTCATATCCCTTAATCATTGCATCAATATCAAAGTCGCTATACTCAACAGAAAACTGTGAATAATAATATACACCTGGTCTATGTACTTTATAATAAGCTAATCTAAATGCATTAATGACATATGCAACGGCATGAGCTTTCGGAAACATATACTTAATTTTCTGACAAGATTCAATATACCAATCATCAATTCCAGCAGATTTAAGTTCTTCTTTATATTCATTCCATTTATCTGGTTCTTTGCTAGCTTTACCCTTACGAACAAATTCCATAATTTTAAAAGCTTTTAAAGCGGGAAGACCATGATACATCAAATAGACCATTATATCATCACGGCATCCAATAACTTCACTAAAAGGAACAATCTTTTGATCAATTAAATCCTTAGCGTTTCCGTTCCATACATCAGTACCATGAGAAAGACCAGAAATTTTTGTAAGTTCTGCAAAAGTCTTGGGTTTAGTTTCTTTAACCATATTAATCGTAAATGGAGTTCCAAATTCAGGAATACCAATTGTTCCAACATCACACATGATTTGTTCAGCTGTAACACCTAAAGGCTCAGTAGAAACAAATATTTTCATAGTTTCTTTATCATCAAGGGGTACAGTTGTAACATCAATACCAGTATAATCCTGAATCAATCTTAATTTAGTAGGACCAGAATGCCCTAAAATATCAAGCTTTAATACATCTTGATCAATCGCATGATAATCAAAGTGTGTAGTACGCCAAGCAGAATTAACATCATCCGCAGGATACTGAAACGGAGTAAAATCAAAAACATCCATATATCCAGGAATTACGACAATACCTCCAGGATGCTGTCCAGTAGTTCTCTTTACCCCAGTACAGCCAGATGCAAGTCTTTCAACTTCAGCTGTACGCATCATAATACCTTTATCCTCACAGTATCCCTTAACAAAACCAAAAGCTGTTTTTTCTGCAACCGTGCCAATAGTACCAGCCCTATAAACATTATCAACACCAAAAAGTACTTTAGTATACTCATGAGCAGCAGCTTGATTCAAGTCAGAAAAGTTTAAATCAATATCTGGAACCTTATCTGCATGAAAACCAAGGAATGTAGCAAAAGGCATATCATGTCCTTCTTTTTTCATATTGGTATTACAAGCAGGGCAAGCCATATCAGGCATATCATATCCACTACCATAATCTGTACCAAGACTAACTCCATCAATAGAAAAAATACTTTTTTTACACTTAGGGCAAACGTAATGTGGTGGCAAAGGGTTTACTTCAGATATACCCATCATAGTTGCTACTAAACTAGAACCGACAGAGCCACGAGAACCTACTAAATAACCATCATCATTAGACTTTTTTACAAGCTTTTGAGCAATTAAGTAAATAACATCAAAGTTAGCGCCAATTATACCTGTAAGTTTTTCTTTAAGTTTTTTCTTTAAGTCTTCTTCGGTAATATCAGGATTTTCACTTTTTATATCTTCACATACCAATTTTTCAACACCAGTATCATAACTAATCATTACCTCGTGCAGTTTAGCAAAAATAAAAGCTTTATATTCATCATCTCTCATATTACCTTGAGGATAATTCTTTTTTAATATATTAAGAGGTTCATCTCCATATAATTCTGTTGCAAGTCTTTCTTCAATAATATAAGGAAGTGGATCACCATAAATTTTAGATGCTCTATTATATACTAAGTCTGTAGTATCTTTAGTACAGTTTTCTATCTTAGGTGCAAAAGGTATACCACCAGTTTCAATAATGACTTCAATAATTTCTGCTTTGTCAGCGAGTTTTTTAGGGTTATCAATAACAAGCCTTCTAGCTTCATCTTCTCCTAAAAAGCTAAAATCGTCAAGCATTTCCTCAGTTGTTCTAAAATGTTGTGAAGGTATATTAGTAATATTCTTTCTTGCAAGAGGATGTCTACCGCCACCAGGAACTTTTTGATTAACAATAATTTCTCTATAAATTTTATCTTCCCTATTTAAATGATGAACATCTCCAGAAGCACAAATAAGTTTACCAGATTCAGTTGTAAGTCTAACAATTTTTTTAATATGTTCTGTAAGTTCAATTTTACTTGCAAAATCGCCTTGCTGAAGTAAGTGATCATATACCTCTATAGGTTGAACCTCAACATAATCGTAAAAATTAATTAAATGAGCAATTTCTTCATCACTTTTACTTCTAGCTTGCCTAAATATTTCACTTTCGTAGCACCCACTACCAACTAAAATACCTTCTCTATGGTTTTCAATTTCTGATCTTAGTATTCTAGGGGTCTTATATAGATACTTTGTATTTGCCAAAGAAACAAGTTTAAACATATTCTTAAGACCAGTTCTATTTAAAGCAATTAAGTTAACATGATAGCTGTTACCATACTTATGAATTTCATCCTTACTAACAAGCCTATCCAAATCAGATATTTTAAAGAAATTTTGAGATTCAAGTTTTTTTAGCATTTTATGAAATACAAGGGCAGTTCCCTCTGCATCATAATCAGCTCTATGATGAGCATCTTCGTCCCAAGGAACATCATATCTCTTAACTAAAGCAGATAAACTATGTCTTGCATAAGTATTATCCAAAGTTCTAGATAGTTCAAGTGTGTCAATAACAGTGTTATTAAATTCGCCTAAATTATATTTATTATGTGCCATAACTAAAAATGAAACATCAAACTTGGCATTATGTGCGACCATAGGTAAATCCTCATACCACTTAATAAATCTTTTAACAACAGCTTCTTCTTTATCCTTACCTTTAAGCATAGAGTCTGTAATATTTGTAAGTTCAGTTATTTTACTAGGAAGATTTCTTTCAGGATCAATAAGTTCATCAAATCTATCAATGATTTCCCCATTTTTTATTTTAACAGCTCCAATTTCTATAATTGAATCAAGCCCTGCGGCATTAAATCCAGTAGTTTCAAGGTCAAAAACAACATAGGTACTATCAAGTAATGGCGCATCTGTAGGTCTTAAAACAATATCAACTCTATCATCAATCATCGTAAGTTCCGTGCCATATAAAGCTTTAAACTTGTCTTTTTCTTCTTTTCCTTTATTTAAATCACAAACAGTATGATAGACATCAGGAAATGACTGACAACCATTATGATCTGTAATAGCAATAGCCTTATGTCCCCATTTATAAGCTGTTTTAACTAAAGTAGATGCACTAACAACACCATCCATTTGACTCATTTTAGTATGTGCATGAAGTTCAATTCTTTTTTCTTTTGCATTATCGGTTCGCTCTGTTTCTTTTTTATCACTAACATTTATATCTCTAGCATTAAGCACAATTTCATTAGAATATTTATCATTTTTAGTATATCCTTTTATTTTATAATAAGAGCCAACTTTAATCCTCTTATCATATAAATTAAATGATTCTTCATCTTTGCAAAAGATTTTACAGTACATACTATCAGTACCATCATATATTTTTAAAGTAATTATTCTAAACTCACTTTTTGATGATTTAAAAGAATCTTTACCAAATACTAAAGCTAAAACTGCAACATTATCAATTTCAAAAGTAAGACTCGAAATATCAACTATTTTACTTTTGATTTCATCTCCCATAATTATAGGGCTTTCTTTTTTAGGTATCGAAGGAACACTCTTAATTTTTTCGTTTTCAATCAAACGCATAGTTTCTAATGACTTAGATTCATCAACAAGTAATTTTATATTTATAGAAAATCCAGCATCATTAAGGTTTTCTTCCAAGTAATCTTTAATACTATTAAATTTCATTTCTTCAGCCTTATTTCCAAGCACTACGGTTAAATAATTATCATTTAATTTGATTTCACTATCTAAAAACATATTTAAAAGGGGTGCTTCCAATGCTTTTTTCTTTAAGTAATACAAATAATATTCTTTAAGCCTATCAAAATTTATATTAGTGCAACTTATTTTAATTTTAGTAGAAACGCCAAAATAAATTGGAAGTTTTTTTTCAAACTCTAAAAAAATATCAAGAGGAAGTGTTTCATCAAAACTAAAATAAAAGATAAATATATCTTTTTTCTTATTACCAACTATTTTATTCATGCTACCTTTAAAATATTTCTTATCCATATTTATCTTATTAAGCAATAATTCTAATTTATCATTCATTAAAACCACCTACTAGATTAATTATATCATGTATAGGTATGTTA
>CAVFIJ010000010.1:0-5910 GCA_963622405.1 Bacteroidaceae bacterium
GTATAAAGATACTACTTTTTTTTTATAATTTAATACCTAAACATACTAATTTAGCCAAAAATATGTTATATTTAATATGCAATAATTTAAATTTGATGTAATTTTATTTATTTTGCAGTTAGATATAGCAAGAAGGAGGAAAAATGAAGAAAGCTGGTCTATACTGTAGAGTTTCAACTGACATTCAAATGGAAGGTTATTCAATTGATGCACAAAAGGATTTTTTGAAAAGTTATTGCAAAATGCACGAAATAGATAATTATGAGTTTTATATTGATGGTGGATATTCTGGAAGCAATATTAATAGACCAGATATGCAACGATTAATTGAAGATGTTGAGGATCATAAAATTGATATAGTGGTTGTCTTTAAACTAGATAGATTATCAAGAAGTCAAAAAGATACATTATATTTAATAGAAGAAGTTTTTAATCCTAACGATTGTGGCTTTGTTTCAATAAAGGAAAATTTTGATACAAATACACCTTTTGGTAAGGCGATGGTAGGTATTTTATCAGTATTTGCTCAACTTGAAAGAGAAACAATATTAGAAAGAACTAGAATAGGTAGAAAAAAACGAGCAGAAGAAGGATTGTGGTATGGTACAGGTAACTTGCCGTTTGCATATGATTATGATGAAAAAAAAGGTATTTTAGTTCCGAATAAAGAAAAGGTAGAAATTGTAAATAAAATGGTAGAGTTATATTTGCAAGGAATGCCAATGACACAAGTCGGAGCATTGTTTGGACTACAAGACCAAACTGTTAGAAGTATATTTACTTCTCCTGTTGGATTAGGAAAGATACCATATAAAGATGAAATTTTTGAGGGACAACATGAACCTATTATGACACAAGAAACTTATGATAAATTGCAACAAAAAATGAAGGAAAGAGCAGTAACTTATAAACACGCTAATTATTTATTGGCTGGGAAGATTGTTTGTGGAAAATGTGGAGCAAAATACAGATATCAAAAGGCTGGAACATCAAGTATTAGACTGTATTGTTACTCACAACAAACTTCGAAAAAAAATTTAATTAAAGATGCAAATTGTGATAACAGAAGATATTATGATTATGAAATAGAAGATTATGTTATTAAAGATTTAATTTCTATGTCTTTAGATGAAAGTAAATTTAGGCATAATATGAATATGAACGATATAAATGTTTCACAAGCAAGAATTGATAGGATAGCACAGATTGATAAACAAGTAGTCAATTTACTTGATTACATTTCAGAAGGAATAGCAGTAGAAGAAACTAAAGAAAAAATAAGAAAATTACAAGAGGAAAAAGAAAAAATACAAAAGGAATTGTCTGATGAAAAAGCAAAAGAAAGAAAAAGTGAAAATTTAAAGGTAGTAATATCCGATTTGAATACAGCTTGGAAAACAATGACTTTTGAAGAACAAAGAAATATAGTGTTAGAAGTAATTGATAAAGTAGTAGTAAATGATAATGAAATACAAATATACTACAATATCTAAAGTAGTATATTTTTTATAAGAAATTTAGACCAGTCGAGTGCTGTCCCAATGATAGAGGGGGAAGTTAAAAGATATTTACGCGATAATAGTAGTCTTCATATTGCAAGAAGTATAAAAGATATAGCCTATAAATCACTTAAAATAAAAGAAAAATATATTGCTGAATATGACAAAGAACCAAAAGTTAGTGAAATAGCAACTGAACTTGGAGTTAGCGATTTTGAAGTAGCAAATGCTCTAAACTCTATGAAAGATACTATTAGTATGAATGAGCCTATTTTTAGTGAGGGGGGAGATATTATATATCTAGAAGATCAGCTTAGTGCAAACGAAGGAATTTATGATTTAACAACTAAAATATCTTTAAAACAGGCACTTGATAAAATAAAAAATAAAGAAAAATATATTATTACTCAAAGATACTTAGTTGGAAAAACGCAAATGGAATTAGCGGATGAACTTGGAATTAGTCAGGCCCAAATATCTAGATTAGAAAAGCATGGACTAGAAGAGATGAAAAGATATATTAATTGAAAAAAAATTCAATAATTAAAAGATTAGCCATATAATTACTGGCTTTTTTTTCATATTTGTGATATAGTATGTAAGAATTTTAGTTGTCATATGTATTAATTCCATACTTATTGTTATAATTATCATAAAAAATTTCATTTTGAAGTGGATAATATGTTAATATACCAAATAATATATATACAAGAATTATCCCTATAATATTTATACCCATCATACTATCTTTATTTGAAGATTTAAGAATAATATAACTAATAATTTGCGTTATAATAATGGTAAATATAAGAACAGATATATTTATAAATACATTTTCATTAAAAATTTTATAAAGTGGGAGATATAATGCTAAGAAAATTGGAATACTAAGTAAAGATGTAATAAATAAGTTTGAAAATTTATTATTATTTTTAATTAACAAACATTCAATTATACCTGTAAATAAAGTCGCAGAAAAAAGCATTTTCATATGTTCCCATATACTTTCATTTACAGGAAACATAATACTAAATAAAGTATTAGGAAATATTTCATACATAAAATGAAATGGAAAACAAAGAATAAATGTCAAAAATATACTAATTAATTTTAAAGTTTTAAATTCCATATAATCACCTTGTTGATATAATTTTACGAAAAAATTGTAAAATTATGAATTTTTTTCAAGAAAAATATAAATTGGATAAAAAAAACAGTATATTAATAAAAGAGGGTGATTTATTTGAATCAAATATCTGCGGAAAAAATAAATGAAATTAGAACAAGTGTTAATATAGTAGATGTTATTTCAGGCTATATACCTCTTACACCAAAAGGGAAGAACTATTTTGGCGTTTGTCCTTTCCATGATGATAATCATCCATCACTTAGCGTAAGTAAAGAAAAACAAATATACACTTGTTTTTCTTGTGGAGCGACGGGTAACGTTTTTAAATTTATTATGGACTTTGAAAATATATCTTTTATAGAAGCCTTATCTGAAGTGGCACGTCTAGGACATATAAATATTGATATTGGTAATGTTACTTCCAAAAAAACAGTTAAACATAGTAGCTTATATGACATTTATAACTTAAGTTTGAAAGTATATGTTAATAATATTAATACACCAAAAGGTAAAGAAGCCAAAAAATATTTAAATCAAAGAGGCATTGATGAAAAAATTATTCGTGAATTTCAAATAGGACTTTCTTTAGATAATAAAACATTATCTAAAATATTAGTAGATAAATTTCTAGAAAAAGATATTTTAGAAAGTGGTCTTATAAGAAAAAGCTCTTATGAATATTTAGATTTGTTCTATAATAGAATTATGTTTCCTCTTTATGATTTAGAGGGTAATGTAGTTGGCTATAGTGGAAGAATATATAATACTTTAGATGACGCTAAATACATAAATACAAAAGAAACATCTATCTTTAAAAAAGGTGAGTTACTTTATAATTATCATAAAGCAAAAAATAGTGCTAGAGCTAAAAATCAAATTATAATAATGGAAGGCTTTATGGATGTTATTAGGGCTTATACAATAAATATAACTAATGTAGTCGCAACTATGGGTACGGCAGTAACTAAAAGCCAAGCATTAATTATAAAAAAAATGGCTAAGGAAGTGATTTTGTGCTTTGATGGAGACGAAGCAGGAAGTAAAGCAACATTTTCATGTGGTAATTTATTATTAGAAATGGGATTATTTCCAAAAGTAGTTAGATTACCAGAAAATTTAGATCCAGATGAATATATTTTGAAATATGGAAGGAGTGAGTTTGAATCTAAAATTAATAACCCTATAAACTTTATGGACTTTAAACTTGATTATCTAAAACAAGGAAAGAATTTATCTAGTACAACTGATGAAGCAAATTATATAAAAAGTGTTATAGAAGAATTAGATAAAATTGATGATGATATATTAAGAGAAGTTACTATAAAGAAAATAACTAAAGAAACTGGCATTGATAAAGATGTTATCAAAAGTAAATTAAAAAATATTACCGAAAAAAAACCATCAAATGATATAAAACAAACAAAAGAAAAAAAGATTAAAACAAACAAGTATGAAATAGCTCAGCGTAACTTAGTAGGGTATATGTTAAAAGATAGTGCAGTTATTGAAAAATTTGATGAGGAGTCTCCCTATTTACCTATAAAAGAATATAGACTTCTTGCAAGGGAAATATCATTTTTTTATGAACAATATAATTATATAAATATTGCTGATTTTTTTAATTATATTGAATATGATGATGATATTATGCAAACAATATCTAAAATAGAAAGAGCCCGTTTAAAAGACAAAATATCAAAAGAAGAAATTGATGATTATATAATGGTTATTAATGATTATAATATAAAAGAAGAAACAAAAATACTTACTGATAAAATGAAAAATGAAACAGACCCATTAAAGAAAGCATTAATTGCTCAAAAAATGGTTGAAATGAAAAAAGGAGTGTAAAATTATGTTTAATGAAATTAAAACATTTAGTGAACGAAAAGAAGATTTAATAAAAGTAGGAAAGCAAAAAGGATTTATAACTTATGAAGAAATCGCAGATAAACTTAAAGGATTAGAATTAGATGCTGACTCTCTTGATGATTTATACAATGCCTTTAGTGATAATAATATAAAAGTAGTATCTGAAAATCCTAAAGATGATGAAGAAGATGATGATACAAGTAATGAGGGGTTATCAAAAGATTTAACTATTAATGACCCTGTAAGAATGTATTTAAAGGAAATAGGACAAATTAAACTATTAACTACCGAGGAAGAAACCGAACTTGCAGATAGGGTTGCTAATGAAGATGAAGAAGCTAAAGCCATACTTGCAGAAGCTAATCTACGTTTAGTAGTTAGTATTGCTAAAAGATATGTTGGTAGAGGTATGCTCTTTTTAGACCTAATTCAAGAAGGTAATATTGGCCTTATGAAAGCCGTAGAAAAATTTGATGTAACAAAAGGCTATAAATTTAGTACATACGCTACATGGTGGATTAGACAGGCTATTACAAGAGCAATTGCAGATCAAGCTAGAACTATTAGAGTACCTGTACATATGGTTGAAACTATAAATAAACTTGCCCGTATTGAAAGACAAATGACACTAGAATTAAATAGAGAGCCAACAGAAGAAGAACTTTCTGAAAGAATGGGCACAACCGTTGAAAAAATAAGAGATATTTATAAAATTAGTCAAGAACCAGTAAGTTTAGAAACACCTATTGGAGAAGAAGAGGATTCTCATTTAGGTGACTTTATTCCAGATGAAACTAATATGAGTCCTGAAGACTTTGCTATAAATGAACTTTTAAAAGATGAAATATCTGAAGTATTACTTACTTTAACTGAAAGAGAAGAAAAAGTAATTAGACTTAGATTTGGTCTTGAAGATGGAAGACCAAGAACATTAGAAGAAGTTGGACAATTATTTGGTGTTACTAGAGAAAGAATTAGACAAATTGAAGCTAAAGCTTTAAGAAAATTACGTCATCCATCAAGAAGTAGAAAGTTAAAAGATTACCTTGACAGTTAAATTATCTAAAAGATTAAAAACTATTTGTGATTTTGTTCCAGAAGGAAGTAATGTTGTTGATGTAGGCTGTGATCATGCATACATTAGTATATATTTAACAAAATATAAAAACTGTAATGTAATAGCTACTGACATTTCAAAGGAAGCTATAAAAAAAGCTAAAAAAAATATTGGCAATTTAAAAATCAAAACATGTGTTACAGATGGGTTAAAAGGAATAGATATTTATAATAAAATAATTGTAATTGCTGGTATGGGTGGAGATACAATTATAAAAATATTACATAATAATATAAAGAATGATTTAATCATTAGTAGTCAAAGTGATATTCCAAAATTAAGAAAATTTATGC
>CAVFIJ010000011.1:0-2378 GCA_963622405.1 Bacteroidaceae bacterium
TATTGAGGAAATAAAAAAATATCTAGAAATTAATGATTTATTAGAAAATAATATTATTGTAAAATATAATAAGTTTGTGAAGGGAATAGAGTTGGAAGACTTATGTTTATCTCAAAAATTATTATGTTTACAATATACAATATATAATTTTAATTTAGAAAGAAAACAGATTGATGTTTTAATTGACAGTATGTAAGAGGGGTATTTTATGATTGAGAAAATTGACGTTAAAGAAAATAAAATATATGATTATTTAATAATAGGATTAAATGGTGAGGTAATTAGACCAAGAGTAAAAAAACAAAAGAAGAACAAAATGATAGAATAATAGAACAACAAAAAGAAATTGTGTATATTATTTCTTGGAATATATGGCAAATGGATGGTATAAAGTTTGTTATACCAAATAGTTGTAAAAATGAAGAAGTTATGTTTGCACAGCTTAATTTGTTCGGTGAGGAAGAAACACAAAAAGTAGAATGTTATGGATGTAAAAAAGAAATATTAAATGCTATTAAAAAGCATTATGTAGATGTAATAAATGGAATGATTATGAAATGTATTTAGATAAATATGAAAAAGATAAACCTTTATCTTTTGATTTTACAGAGTATCCAGTTGCTAAGTTTGCTAAAGAAAATAATTTATTAGAAATAATGCGAGTATTAGAAGAAATAAATAAAATTAGTTTGAAATATAACTAATTTTTTTGATTATTTATATATTTTTTAGTACATAATCTATGTGAAAGGAGATTATTTATGGCACGTCACAAGGTTGAAATTGTGAACGTGAGTACTGCGAATATAAAAGTTTTAAGCCCTAGTATGCAAATAGAATTATTTAAAAAATATAAAGAAGGAGATAATAATGCTAAAGAAGAGTTAATAAAAGGCAATTTAAAACTAGTTTTATCAATTTTAAAAAAGTATAACAATAGAACTGATAATATGGATGATTTATTCCAAATAGGATGTATTGGTCTTATAAAAGCAATAGATAATTTTGATTTAGCACATGGTGTAAAATTTAGTACATATGCTGTCCCAATAGCACTCGACTAGTCTAAAATGTATATCAAAACTGCACGAATGCCGATAAATAAAGGGGATTAGAGGTATTTATAAAAAATAAGTATTGCATTAAATTTTGAATTATTGTTATATTTTAATGATATGGAGGAGTCAAAAATGCAAGTATATTGTCCTTACTGTAATAGTTTAAATAATTTAAAAATAGTATGTACTGATTGTAAAAAGTCAACAATGTCATCATACACAGACAAATGTAATTATAATAGAATAAAAAATAGTACCGCAATATTGTCTAATGTTAACCAACATTATTCAATGAATTATGATGGTACTGCTGTTAAAAGAAAAAGCTATGATAGATATTGTATGAATTGTCATAAGCCATTTTATTATTTATCTAATTTGATAGTTGGAGATATAGTAAAATTAACATTTATAATTGATTCTAATTCAGATAGATGGAAATATGAAATAATATTTGATGAAGATAATTCATATTATAATGTTGAACACAATTATTTTACTAAAGAGTGTGAATCAATACTAACTCCAGCACGAAAAAGAAAAATCCAATATGGAATTGATAAATCAAGATTATTAAATTGGGAACCATTAAAAGAAAAAAATTATTTTAATTATAACATAAAATGGAACATTTATATTTTATTTAACAATGAACAAACTTATTCAAGGGGTGGATATGATGAATATCCTGAAAATTGGGAAATATTTATAGAGCCTTTTATTAGGGTATTTAAGAATAATATTTTTAAAAAAATGAAAAGAGTCTAATATGATTCTTTTTTTTGTGGAGGTGAAATAAGATGTCAGTTTTTAGAATAGAAAAGAATAAAAATTATACTGTTATGAGTAATTACCACTTAAGAGACAGAAATTTATCATATAAAGCAAAAGGAATGTTATCTTTTATGTTGTCATTACCAGACGATTGGGACTATTCTATGGATGGTCTTTGTGTAATTAGTAAAGAAAGTAGAGATGGTATAAGATCAATAATTAGAGAGTTAGAAGAATATCATTTTGTAAAAATTGAAAAAGTTAGGGGTGCAAAAGGATATTTCTTTTATAATTATTTTATATATGAAATACCTCATTTTGAAGAACACGAACATGATGAAAATAATCCAGATATGGAAAATCCATATCTGGATAGTCCAAGTGTGGAAAGTACAACACAAATAAATACTAATAAAATAAATACTAATAAAAAAATAGATAAAGATGATAAAACCAAAATATCATCTTTTTTTATACCAGAAGAACATAATATTTTAACTTTAGAATTAATTAATAGAGATTTTATTAAAGAAGACGATATTCAAA
>CAVFIJ010000012.1:0-2158 GCA_963622405.1 Bacteroidaceae bacterium
CATCTTTGAAAGTTTCTATTATATTAAACATAAGCCACCTCATTTAAGTTTATGAAAGAAATTAATAAAATAATATAATAATAAATTAAAGATGTAATTAATACAAGTCAATCTAGTTATGTTCATTATGAGAATGCTAGATATTTAATGCCACTTAACTTTTTATATAATCTTCATAAGATTTATAAAGATATATCTATAGATGAATTATTAGAAAAAAAAAGAAATAAAAAAACAAAGGAAGACTCATTAGAAATTTATCCTTTGTTTTTTATTTACAATAGGTTATTATTTTTTTACATAAAATTTTTTATATTTTTGGAAATAAAGAGGTTGTACAATATTAATGTAATTTATCATTTTTTATATCATTTATAAATTCAATCAATTCATCTAACACATCTTCAAAATTTCTACCATCTAAACAAAATTTTGGTATATTTTTAAATCCAAGGTTGCTAGTAGTCATATCGTTTTTTATCTCATTGATATAATGTTGTTTATGCTTATCACGATATTCTTTACTATCTAATTGAAGCTCATCATTCTCATCATAAAATAAAATTCTATCATATATATTTTCAAGATTATCAGTTATCTCAATAGAAATAGTATCTGTATCTGTAATTTTTTTAATTATTTCTTCTTCATATATAAATGACATTGCCATTACAAAATCGTTTTTGGTATTAATAACATCAAAGGCTATATCTTCTTTTATTTTAAATCTATAATAACTAATTGAATAAAGTTCATTAAATTTGTCTATTGTCCCATACTTTTTCTTAATAATATCATTTTGATCAATAAACTCATAATTCATTTTCTTAGCAAGCAATTGTCCTACAGTTTCATGTCCTACACAAGGGATTCCCCATAACAATATTCTCATAGTTTATTCACCACCAACTTCATACCCATTTTTAATTTCTAATACTAATCCTTTTAACTTCTTATTGTTTGTTTTTAAATTAAATTTTCTATAATCGTATTTTTCATATTTCTCATATCCTGGTGTAACGTAATGTTCTGAATATCCTTTTTTATCAGTATCATCTACTATTTCTTTTAATTCAAAATCACACATATCATCTAGCATTCCACGTCCTGCTCCATTAATTATATTAGGATACAAATATCCTTCATATTCATTCATATCTTTTTTGTCAATATATGTTATTTTAAAAGTTGTAGTTGAACCATAATCATATTCCATTTCTAATTCATCATTTTTCTTTAATTTAAGTTCGCTTAATTTAGTAATAGTAGCATTTGATAACTCCTCAAAATTTGGATTATCTTCTACACAGACCCAACTATCAAATATGTAATTTTTATATTTGATATTATATAAATGATAAGCAAGTGAATCAAACGTTGCAAGTATTGTGTATGCTAAATCTGCTACTGTTCTTCTATCTGTAATTTCTATTTCTCTCCATATTTTATCTTCAAGTCCTTCTATCCCTACTCTAAAAGTTAATACTTTAGTCATTTTTACCTCCTATTAACTAAAATAAATCATAATAATCATCTTCATCAAAATTATTAAATTCATCAACATGTTCTAATAAATCATCCATATTATTTTTAATAAAATCAAATGTTTCTTTATAATCATTAACACCAACATAATTATTTTCACTCATATATTGATAAAACTTCTTAAGACTAGCTGCTGTTTCTTTTAATGAATTCCTTGATGACCACATACATTTTCTTATAAACCAATCATCCAAAAACATAAACACTTCACCAAGACCATCTTCTGCTTTTGTAATATCATAATAATTCAAATAATCATTAATAAATAAGTCTGTATTATTTAAGTGTTTCTTTATAGTTTTATTTACTAACCCTTTTTTATTTAGCCAATTTTCAAATTCCTTTAAATATTTCTCATTTCTTTTAGCATTTTCATTCATTTCTTTTTCATAATCCATATCTTATACCTTCTATAAATCTTTAAATATTTCAAATAATATTTTAATTCTATTTTTAAACTCGTCGATAGTTATCATACTTTCATCATCTAAAACATATATTCTTTGTATTTTATTAAAAGCATTAATTAGTTCATCATTAAATTTAAGCTTCACATAATTAAAATCATTTATTAATTTTAAATCTATCATATTTATATTGTCTTGCCATAGAC
>CAVFIJ010000013.1:0-2995 GCA_963622405.1 Bacteroidaceae bacterium
GTAATAAATATAAATAATAAGATTTCAAACGTTATGATATTTGGTTTAAATACTAGGTATATAATAAAAAATAGAAAAAATGCTAGCAAAAATATTAGGGTAAATATTATTACGTATTTTATTGTGTCTTTTTTATATGTTATTTGTCCTTCTAAGGGCATGCCACAATTAGAACAAAATTTACTATTTTCTTTGTTATTACAATTACAGTTTTTACAAACCATTTTAACTCCTTTCATTCCTAAAGTAGCAAATATTTTTTCCTTTAGCAATATTTAGGTACTTAAAAACTAGGAAATACCTAGTTTTTGACGTTTGTTTACATTATCTTTTAATTAGATTACTTTTAGTATAATACATCTTTTAAATATAAACCTTCTGGTGCTGCGGTTTTACCAGCTGCTGTTCTATTTTCTGCTTTAATAAGGTCTATGATATCTTCACTTTTTCTTTTTCCTTCACCAATTTCAAGAAGGGTACCAACCATATTTCTTACTTGGTATCTCATAAAGCCTGTTCCTAGAAATGACATAGTAATTTTATTTACATTTTTCATATCTCTAATTAAATTAGTTTGGACTATTGTTCTTGTATAGTCTTCTCTTTCATCATCGGCTTTGGTAAAAGTTTTAAAACTGTGTGTTCCTTCTAAATATTTTAGTGCTCTTTGCATTTCTACAACATCTAGTTTTTTATTATACTGATATATATAATTTTTTTCTATTGGGTTATATTCTCCCATATTTATTATATAAATATATTCTTTAGCTTTAGCATTATATCTTGCATGAAAATCATCAGCAACTATTTCAACATTTTTTATATATATATCATCTGGTATTAAACTATTTACACCATCTTTTATTTTTTCTATGGCTATATTTTTTTCTAGATCAAAATGGGCTTTTTGGTTTAAGGCATGTACTCCAGCATCTGTTCTTCCTGCGGCGTGTATGTCTACTTGTTTACCTCCATTAATAGTTGTTAAGGCTTTTTCTATTTCTCCTTGTACTGTTTTTACATCTGGTTGTTTTTGGTAGCCGCTATATTTTGAACCATCATATGCGAATGTTATAAAGTATCTCATGTTATTCTCCTTTCTATTTCTATATGTATAATATAACTAAAATAAAATAGCTGTCAAATTTTACCTTGCTTTTCGGTATATATCTTTGATTAGATCATTTATTTCGTTTCTTTTTCCTAGGTTTATTTTTTTAAGTTTTTTAACAAGGTTTGAAAATTCTAAGGTGTTTGGACACTTTAGTTTATTTTCTTGCATTAGTTTTTCATTTGATAGTACATCATATGTATCTTTATTATAAACTATTTTACCATCATTTAGTACATATACTGTATCACATAACATATTTAGCACTTCTATATCATTACTTGCGATTATAACTATTTTATTATATCTATATTTCATCATTTTCATTAGTTTTATTAGGTATTTCTTTGTTTCAGTATCTAATCCTTTTAATGGTTCATCAAAAGCTATTATTTTAGGGTTTGCCGCTAAAACTGTAGCTATTGTTATTAGTTTTTGTTCACTAGTACTTAAATCAAAGAGGTTTTTATATAGATAGTTTTCTTTTAGGTGGACCATTTTTAAAGAATCTATGGCGTGCACTTTTGTTTTGTTGTTTGTTAATTTAGTTATTTCTTCTATTACAGTTTTATTTGTGAAGGTATTTAAGGGGTTTTGAGGTACCATTTTTATTTTGTCTGGTTGTATAGAAATATTACCATTTATAGGTTTTATTACTTTTGATATTATTCCAAGTAGGGTTGTTTTACCACTGCCTGAAGAACCTGTTATTCCTATTATGGATGGTTTTGTTATTATCATATTAATAGATGATAGGCTATTAAATGATGCATTTTTATATTTATAGTTTATGTTTGTTAATTTTATTTCCATATAGCATTCACCAACTGTTCTTTATTATAATAAATTTTATCTATTAAGTTATAAAACATTAGTTTATTTGATAAAGATATAATAAAAGGTAGTTCTATTTTATTTTGTTCTAGTAACTCTATTTCTTTAAATACTTCTTTTACTTTTCCTTTTATTATTATTTTTTTGTTTTTATATATTATAAGTTCTTTTGCATATAGGGCTTCTTCAATGTTTGTTGTTAGATTTAAGATGGTAAGTGATTCTTTCTCATTAAATTTATTTAATATTTTTAGTATTTTATCTTTTTCTATATAATCTAAGTATTCAAGTATATTATCTATTATTAGTAATTTTGTATTTGTCAAGAGTGCTAGTAAGATGACTATTATTATTTTTTCATTACTGTTTAGATGTTTTACTTGTTTTTTTCTATTTATATTAAATGCTTTTAAGAATGTGTTTATTTTGTTTGATACGTCTTTTAGGTATATATTATGTTTATTTATTTCTTTTTCTATTGTTTCATCTATTGTTTTAGTTTTAAAATATTTATTATAATTTATATCTATTATGAATACTTCTTTTTTGTTTTTAGTTGGTTTTTTTCCAAATACTAGTATATTATCTACTATTATATTTCCTTTTATTATAGAAGCTAGTGTAGACTTACCTGCATTATTTTCACTATAAAAGGTGATATTAGAATTTGGAGCTATGTTTAGATTAAAGTTTTTAAATAATATTTTGTTATTATATTTAAATGTTAAGTTTTTTATTTCTAAAGCATATTTCATATTTATACCACCTCATTTATAAAACAATATATGTCTTTTTGTTTTGGTTTATATTATACCACCATCTTATGGTTTTTTTTCTTTAAATGTAAAATATTATTTAAAAATGTTATATTTTAGTTTACTTTTATTTTTAAATTTGCTATCATTAGATTAAAGGTAGGCAAGGTCTTATCTATAGAAAGGAAGGATGTAATTTGAAAGCAAATAACAAAAGTATTTTAATTGGAGGACTTTTAGCTATCGTACTAATTATGGCTGTTGGTTATGCGGCTTTTGCGACTAGTTTAAGTAT
>CAVFIJ010000014.1:0-4950 GCA_963622405.1 Bacteroidaceae bacterium
ATATTAGTATTAAATATTTTACTCTCTAAATCTGGATAAATTTTTAAAAGAATTAAAACTAAGAGCATTATAATAATTAAAACCATAAACTTACTAAGAAATTTAGAAAAAAAACTCTTTGTTTTATGGCTTTTTTTATTTTTTTTCATTATCATCACCTAGTTTAATCATATAAACGTAGTATTAAATTTAGAACAAAATCAATAAAAAAACCTAAGGCATCTAAAGTTTCCTAGGTATATTTTGGTAAATGATATGCATCTTCATACTAGTATTATTGTTATTCAAAATACTTGATTAAAAGAAAATCACCTAATTCAGTAATGAATTAGGTGAAATCAAATTAATTGACAACACTCAAACATAACAAATTAAGTGTTCCTTTTTATTATATACATGTTTCCTTACTAAAAACATATTAACATATTCTCAATTCAAAAGTTAGAATAACTACATTATAAACTAATTGAATGGCATGATATTAAATCGCCCCAAGAACCATAGTCAAGCATAGAATAAGTATCTAAATATTCTGTAAAAAAATTTAATTCTTCTTCCGATATTTCATTTCCATACGCCCTATTATACATAATACCTGCAGAAATAATTTTAGATATATCCTCAAAGTTTTGACTTTTAGAATTTAATTTCATAAAATCTTCTCTTGTAATTAAAGATTGTTTATCCTCAACATCATTGTAAAAATTTTCCATTAAAGATAAATCATCTTTAAAATAAGCATTTAATAAGAAATTATTACTATTCATAAATAAATGAGAAATAACAACATATGGAGCATAACACCCATTATATTCATTAGTTATTAAAGAAGCTAAATATTCTGTTATTCCTTCATTTAACCCTTCTGAAGATAAGTTATCATTTTTTTCATAGTCATTTAATGATTTATCATAATAATCTACTTCTGTACCTGTTTTAGTATATGTTATCCCATTTTCATCAAAATAACTATGCTGTTTAGAAGATATACCATGTAATATTTCGTGTACAACCTGATGAGGTGTATAACTTTCTCTAAGAACAACTCCTGGAGTTATATTTAATTCTGAAGAATTCGCCTTAATAATCATATTTGTTTTACAAGCACCTACATTGCTAGGAATTTTATATTTTTTTAAAGAGCCGTCAGTTGCTTTTATATTATATGAATTATCATCTGAAACTTGAATGTATAAATTATCCATATTTAATAATGCGTTTTCTAAGGTATTTTTTTCAAGACTAATTTTTTGTAAATAATCCCTTATACCAATTTCTATTTGTTCAATAACAAATGGCATATTTACTTCATTAAAATTTTTATCAATGCAAATCATAAAAAGACCTCCTTATTTGTTTGTTGTTTTAATGTCTAATGCTCTTATATTTTTATCATTCCTTAATTATAATAACTTAATTCTATTATTTATATTTAAAATAAATTTATAAATGGTGCAGAGGAAGGGACTTGAACCCTCATGAAATCACTTTCACTACCCCCTCAAAGTAGCGCGTCTACCTATTCCGCCACCCCTGCAGAAAAAGCAACTAATTAATTGCTTAAATTTGGTAAATCAAGTATATTATCAATAGAAGCAGTTTGAACTGAAGAAGCAGTATTTATTACGGCTGCGACTGTTTCTTTTTCTTTACCAGTAACTTCATTACCTTTACTATCAATAATCATTGCCCCAATAACTTTTCCATATTTGTTTGTATAAATAGCATCATAGTTTTGTCCTTCAAAAAGAATATTACTAATCACAATATATTGCCTTTTACCATATGTACGCAATGAAACATCTGCTTGACTCATATCATAACCTTGTTTAATCAAAATACCTGAAAGGCTATCTTTATTAGCAACTGCACTACTAAAGTCTTCATCAAGCACTCCAATAGATGCATAAAAATCATCAGTATAAACATATAACTTATCAGTAACTGTATATTTTACATCTTCTTCTACATCAAATGAAAAACCATAATAATTTACCTTACTTATAATTTCTGTTTGAACATCATCACAATTTGCTAAAGATTCTTCTTTAGATTTATTATTTAAGTAATTTGATAATAGAAGTAATAGCAAAAGTGCTATAGCAATTACAATTATAAATATTATTTTAGGATTAAGACTCTTCTTTTCCTCATTATTATTATTATTTATAGTTTCACTTTTTAAAACCTTTCCACATTTAGGACAAATACCAACAGCGGCATTTACTTCTGTTCCACATACATCACATTTCATAATCATTCTCCTCCATCTAATATTTTAAAATACTCACCGGAATCTAAATATAAAATTCCCTTTTTATTATTAAATTTTTCTATAATATCAACATAATTATTAATTTTAGTAAATTTACTTAAAGTCAAATAAACATAATTACCATCATTCATTGTAACAAGAAATCTCTCAGTATCAACATCATTAGGATCATACTTTATTTCAGACATTCTCATTATAATATCATAATCTATATCATTCATTTTTTTAATAAAATTACCATATAATTTATCAGGTACATAATTTATTAAAGTAGGAACGGCAAATCTTTTTTTAACAACACTTTTATCTTCAAGTACCGTTTTTTGTTTAGGTACATAATAAAATATTGGTAAATTTTCTTCTATAACAATGCTAACTTTACTAAAAAGAAATTTAGTTACATTTGCCTTCTTTATATAAGGCGAAGACTCTAACTTTTTCTTTATGCTTAAAGAAGATGTTTTAATACTACTTGGATAATCATTAAGACCAGCAATTTTAATAATATCCCAATCACTATATAAACTATTGCCAGAGATTGTAATTGTTTTAATTCTAAAACTTAAAATCAAAAATACAAGCCCAATTAATAACAAAGTTGTTATAAAAAACGAGAGTACATTTTTAAATTTAATTTTAGTTTTCTTTTTTACTTTCTTTTTCTTAGCCATGCCCTACTCCTTAATCTATATATTCTTGTTCAATAATTAATTCAATGTTATATTCATCTTTTACCTTTTTTTGAATTATATGCGTAAGCTTTTTTACATCTTCTCCGCTTGCGGACCCTTTATTTATAATAAAATTCGCATGTTTTTCACTAACAAAAGCATCATTTATATGCATGCCTTTTAATCCAAGTTTTTCAATTAATCTACCAGCATAATCCCCCTTAGGATTTCTAAATACTGAACCTGCGGTTGGATAATTAAGTGGCTGACTATCAGATCTTTTTTTAGATAGCTTTTTTATATTATTTAAAATTTCATTCTTATCACAAAACTTAAGTTTTAAAGTAGCATCCAAACAAATATAATTTTTAATTGAAAAAATACTTTGCCTATAACCAAATAAAAGTTCATCTTTTGAAAGTTCTTTAATACAAAAATTATCTACATCTAATACTCTAGTGCTTATAACAACATCACTAATATTTTTTCCATAAGCACCAGCATTCATATATAATGCACCCCCTATAGTCCCAGGAATGCCCGTAAAAGCATCAATACCAGAAAGGCCTTTGTTTGCAGATAAAAGTGCTAACTTAGGTAAACTAACGCCTGCTGATACCTTCAAATAATTTTCATTAAAAGAAATCTTATTAAATTTATCCATTTTAATTATTACACCATCATAATCATGTAAAAAAACTAAATTAGAACCATTTCCAATAACTTTGTATTTTTTATTAGACTTAATAACTTGTAAAAGTTCTTTTTCATTTTCAGGATAAACTACTTTTTTTATTTTGCCAGAAAGCCTATATGTACAGAAATCTTTTATATCAGCATTATTTATTACTTTCATTATCTATAAGACTCCTTAATTCTTTATATATTATAGAAGCACTATCCTTTACTTGTAATTTTTTTAAATTCTCTTTCATTACAGTTTTCTTTTCACTGTTATTTAATATATTGTCAATTAAATTAATAATCTTTTCTTCACTAGCATCCTTTTCTTCAATCAAAAAAGCCGCATTATTATCTTCTAAATCTTTAGCATTAATATACTGATGATTATTTGCTACATAAGGAGATGGAATAAGTATACTTGGTATTTGTAGTGAAATTATTTCACTTAAAGTAGATGCTCCAGCTCTAGTAATAATCAAATCAGTTTTCTTTAAAATACTAGTAAGGCCTTCATAGAATGGAATAATTTTAACATTACTAGAATGCTTTATATTCTTAAAATTATCATATAAATTATTACCAGTAATAAATAAAACCTCATAATCTTTATCCGCAAAAGAATCAAAGCACTTTACAATTATATTGCCAAGAGTGCGTGATCCTAAAGAACCCATTACAATTAAAACTAATCTTTTATTTTCATGCAATCCTAATTTACTTTTATCAATAGGCTTTGCTAAAAGAGCATTTGCAGAGCAAGGATTTCCAGTTAATATAGTTTTATTTTTTTTAAAATATTTGCAAGAAGAAAGAAAAGATACTCCAATTTTATCTACATACTTTTCTAAAATCCTGTTTGATTTTCCCGGAATACTATTTTGTTCATGAATAAATGTTTTAACTCCAAGAAAGTGTGCTGATAAAATTACAGGAAACGTAACATATCCACCAAAACCTATAACAATATCAGGATTAAAATCTTTGATAATTTTTTTACATTTTTTAAAACTTTTAATTAAATAATAAAAGGTTTTAACAATTTTTTTCTTATTAAGCCCATATATTTCTATTTCTTGGTAAGGTATTTTTCTTTTAGGAATTATCTCTTTTTCCATTCTATTGTGAGTACCAATATATAAAATTTCACTATTCGGTTCCTTTTGTTTAATATAGTCTATTAAAGCAAGTGCTGGATAAATATGTCCACCAGTACCCCCTGCTGTTACAATTACCTTCATAAACTCACACTCTTTTCTAATATAATCATTATATCATAATTATATTAACTTTAGTTATTTTTATTATTTACTTTTCATCTGA
>CAVFIJ010000015.1:0-12565 GCA_963622405.1 Bacteroidaceae bacterium
GTTATATTATTATCATCAGTATTATTAATAACTTTAATTGCCCCTTCATTAATGCTTAAGTTTTTATCAGGTATAATTAAATCTTCATCGATTTTATAAGTAATACCAATACCTTTACAATGAGGACAAGCTCCATAAGGTGCATTAAATGAAAATAATCTTGGCTCTAATTCTGGAAGAGAAAAATCACAATGAGGGCATGCATAAGTTTCACTCATTAATATTTTTTCTCTGTTTACAACATCAATTAAAACTTTACCATTTCCAAGTTTAGTTGCAAGTTCAACAGCCTCATATAATCTACTTCTAATACCATCTCTAATAATTAATCTATCTACTACAACCTCAATAGTATGTTTTTTATTTTTCTCTAAAACTATATCTTCAGATAAATCATAATCTTTATCATCAACCACAACTCTTACATAACCTTCTTTTCTAAGGTTGTCTAATGTATCTTTATGAGTACCTTTAGCAAGTGATATTACAGGACCTAAAACTCGAATTTTACTTCCTTCTTCTAGGTTTAATATATCATTAACCATTTGTTCAATACTTTGTGATGAAATAGGAATGTGATGAATAGGACAATAAGGAGTACCTATTCTTGCATATAATAGTCTTAAATAATCATATATTTCTGTAACAGTTCCAACCGTACTTCTAGGATTTTTATGTGTTGTTTTTTGATCAATACTAATTGCTGGAGATAACCCTTCAATACTATCAACAAGTGGCTTGTCAGAACCTCCTAAAAACTGTCTAGCATAAGCACTTAAACTTTCAACATATCTTCTTTGTCCTTCAGCATAAATAGTATCAAAAGCTAAACTACTCTTACCGCTACCAGAAACACCAGTCATAACAATAAGTTTATTTTTTGGTAAATCTATATCAATATTTTTTAAATTATTTTCTCTTGCCCCACGTATAACGATTTTATCCATAATGCCCTCCTATTAATATATTTTCCTAAACAAGATAATTATATCACGAAAAAGATTAATTTTTTATTTTTGATAATAAAACTCTAAAACAAAAAGAAGTTACTATTTAGTAAGCTTCTTTGTTTTAGCATTATGTATTACATCTTCAGCACTCGCCATAATAAATGCATCATCTTTATCTTTTAATTTATCACTTTCTATTTTTTTAAGTGCATCATTTTGTTTTCTAGAAAGAAGATCTGCTACAGCATCTTTTCTACCAAGTGTTTCCTGACCAATGTCTTTTAATAAAGCATCATCAATTTTTCTAACATTAGAAATAGATAGTGCAATACCATTATCAGTACATTCCCATATTTTTTGTTTGCTTATATTCGTATCATTTATACAAATGAATTTCTCACCTGAAAAAACCTCTGTAAATACTAAAGCCTTTTCTGATAATAATTTTTTATTAGAAAATTCAGGTAAAATATAACCATCAAGTCTAAAAAGTGTATAAAGTGAAGCTGTAAACTGTTCAGATGGATTATCAAATTCTAAAGGAGTGTCAGTATAACTAAATTTTTCTTCATCATAAATAATTCTTCCTACATCTTTTATTTGAGCAGCATAAACTTCTCCTACTTTACAACTTGTTTCATCCTCATCAAAAGATAATCTATTTTCCCAGTTTTCAATTCTTCTTACATTATCTCTAACAATAGTTCCCATAACATTATTCACAATATGTTCTTGTCTTTGCTCATATAATTTTTTAATATCATCATCCATCTTAATTTTCCTCCAATATAGCCTTTATTCTTCGAACACCTGCCGAAGAAGACTCTTCTTTTTTTATTTTGAAATGTCCCAAAACACCAGTACGTTCTACATGAGGACCACCACATAACTCCTTAGATATATCTCCAATACTATATACAGATACCTCATCTGGATACTTTTCAATAAACATGCATTCAGCCCCTGATTTAATTGCTTCATCTTTACTCATTATTTTTTTAGTTATAGTTAAATCTTCTTTTATCCATTCATTAACTAATTTTTCTGTTTTTTCTTTCTCTTCTTGGGTAAGTTTATGATCACATGAAAAATCAAAACGCATTCTTTCAGAAGTTATATTACTTCCCTTTTGATGAACATCACTACCTAAAACTACCTTTAATGCAGCATTTAATAGATGAGTTGCGGTATGATATTTAGTTTCCATCTCCCCAGTAGATGCTAGTCCACCTTTAAATTTACCAGCAGATGCTGTTCTAGATTTTTCTTGATGTTCCTTAAACTTTTCTTCAAAACCTTTTAAATCAACATCAAGATTATGTTCTTTAGCAAGTTCGGTAGTAAGCTCAATAGGAAATCCGTAAGTGTCATATAATTTAAAAGCTAGTTCTTTATCAATCTCTTTACTATCTAACTTGCCAATAACTTTGTTAAATTCTCTAAGTCCTTTTTCTAATGTTTTATTAAATTTATTTTTTTCACCCTTAAGAACATCTAAAATAATATCTTTATTATCTTCAAGTTCAGAATAATATTTTTTATATTTGTCTATAACTAGAAGAGCAATTTCTTCTTCAAAATTACTATTAATATCAATATTAAGTTTTCTAGCATGTCTTATAGCTCTTCTAATAAGTCTTCTTAAAATATAACCTTGATCAGTATTACTTGGTTTTATACCTGCGGGATCTGCGGCAATAAAAACAGAGGTTCTAATATGATCTGCAATAATTCTCATAGACTTTTCATTACCTTCATAAGGTACTTTTGCAATTTCTTCTATTTTTTTAATAATATCAGACCAAATAGTTGATTTATAATTATCACATACACCCTCTAAAACTGCCGCAATACGTTCAAGTCCCATACCTGTATCAACGTTTTTAGAAGGTAAAACACTCAAAGTTCCATCACTATGTCTTTCATATTCCATAAAAACATTATTCCATATCTCTACCCATCTGTCATCATTTGGATCAAATACTTCCGGAATAGTATCTTCACTTCTAAAGTAGAAAATTTCCGTATCTGTACCACATGGTCCTACTTCGCCAGCACTCCAAAAATTATCATCACTAGTTTTAGCAATTCTTTTTTCATCTATACCATGACTTTTCCAATAAGAAATACTTTCTAAATCTTCATCTAGAACCTCATTACCAGCAAAAACAGTAACGGCAAGTCTTTCCTTTGGAATCTTAAGAACATTAGTTAAAAAATCAAAACTATAATAAATACTTTCTTTTTTAAAATAATCTCCTAAACTCCAGTTCCCAAGCATCTCAAAAAACGTATGGTGAGTAGTATCTCCTACTTCATCTAAATCATTAGTTCTAATGCATTTTTGATAATCACATAACCTTTTTCCATAAGGATGCACCTCTCCCCTAAAATATGGTACAAGTGGCTGCATACCAGCAGTATTAAAAAGAACTGAAGGGTCATTTTCTGGTACCACGGGTGCACTAGGTATTTGTTTATGTCCTTTACTAACAAAATATTCAATATATAAATCTTTAATATTCATGTGTCACCTCTTCTAACATATCATAAATCTTATTTTTAAGTTTTGTAACATCTCCATCATTTATAATTAAAAAATCATAATTATTATAATTATCAAGAGCATGCTCTGTAATGTGAGCCTTTTGTTTTTCATTAAGTTCATTATTATAATTAGGCCTTTTAATATATGTAATATATGTACTATCAAATTTTTTCTTAGGTATATCAAGCTCATTAGGGAATCTTGCACCAGTAATTATTATAACATCAAAATAATATTTATAAACCATTATATCTTCACAAATTCTATTGATAAAAAAATCTTTATTTATCTTTTCTCTAACAACATCTGTTCCAAGATTCTGTAGCAAATCTCTTGGCTTATTATCATCACTACCATCCCAGTCAGTAATCTTTTTAGCATATAGTTTAATGTAGTCAGCAAAACCTAACCTAACTACTTTTAAACCTTTACTTACATAATAATCATTAATAATAGTACCAACAGTATCCTTACCACAACGAGCATTACCTGCGAGTAAGAAAATCTTAGTATTTTTCATACAATCACCCTCAATCATATATTAACATATTATTTTTATTTTTAAAAGAAAAACACTTCACAAGTGTTTATCTTTTATTACCAGTTAGGGTAAATCCTTGGTTTGTAAGTTCATTATCATTACAACTACTCCATTTATATTCATTTGATGAACTAATATATTTTCTATCTTGATATCTATAATATGTAACATTTTTATATAAAGGTACTTCTTTATAGTTATTAACAGTCTTTAAACACATAGTTAATGTATCATGAGCACCAGCATTATCATAATCACTTGGACACACATACACATATTTAGTTTGACCATTAAGAGTAGTTTTAAGTTTAGTAGGATAACTTTTTTGTGTACTTGTTCCACTTACAACTTTATCAGTACCAATAACTTCCTTTGAAGTTTTAGTTTCTACATTTCTTGTATTACTTCCTTTAACATAGTTTGTACTCCAGTTTGACCAAGAGCCATAATTAGAATAATAACCACTACCTATTTTTACATATTCGCATTCACTATTATTAGTAGAAGTAGTTTTTGTATCCTCATTTACACTATTATCTTCAGTTATTTTTTTTTTTGCGTAAACTTCATTACCAGATGAATCTATATAACTTATTATATAGTTTTTTCCATCTTGACAAGATAGGTTTACTTTAAGAGAATAATCATTTTTATTTTTAGTTATTTTTACATAAGATTTTGTTTTATTACATTCCTTACCATTAGAATCAGTAAAAGCTATTAATAATTTTTTTTGCAACATTTCTTCAAGTGTTATTTTATCACTATCTCCATCATTTTGAGGCAATCTATCTCCATTATAATATGAAAGTGCTGCCTGTTTCATAGAATTAAGATTGTTATTAAAAACTTGTTCTTTACTTGTTCCTAATTTAGAATCAATTAAATTACTAACATAACTCTTTGTTGGAAAAAGCCATACTATTAAAATAATAATTACAACAAATAATAATAATTTTAATATAAAACCTTTAGCAATACTAGGTCTTCTCTCCTCATACATATATATTCCCCCTTAACTGGCCTTTATATTAGCACAACAACACTTGTTTGTCAAATAGATTTTAACTTTAAGAATAGACTTATTTATCTTTAGTTTTTATTCTAACAATAGTACACCCATTATTAAAATAATCTGTTTTATATTCGATAACTTTTTTATTATTTTTAAGTGTATCATACACTTCTTTTCTTAGTATACCAGCACCAATACCATGAATAATAACAAATATTTCATTGCCCATTTTATAATTATCATTTACAAAATCATTAGTCATTACTCTAGCTAAGTCTCTGTCTAGTCCATGAAGATCTATACTAGGATAACTATCTAAAAATACAATATCACTTAACTTCTTCATAAACTTCTTTCATTTCTTCTAAAGTAGGTATTGATTTATATCCACCTTCTCTTGTAACGGATAAAGATTTAGCAATATTTGAAAATTTTAAGGCTTTTTCAATATCAAAATTATTTACAATACTATACGCAAAAGCCCCAAAGAATATATGTTCAGCAGCGACACTATCTATAATCTTAACTCTTATAGTAGGCATAATTCTTATTTGATTGTTACATGAATAAACACAGCCTTCTAGTAAATCTAAACATATAATTATATTATTGTTAAATAATTCTTTCATTTTATTATATATATCAATTAATGAAGATTTATTTTCTTTATCATATTTAATACCAGTTATTTTAGAAGCATCATAAATTGAACATATAAAATAATTAACTTTTTTCGCAAGTTCCAAAGCTTCTCCACTGAAATTTTGAAGAGTTAAAATACTAATAGCATTTTTATAATTTTTAAGTAAAGAATTACTTATAGCTGTTTCGAAGCCATCTAATAAAATACAATCAGGTTTATTATCTGAAAAAAATTCAGTTAATGGGTTAGTCTTAGGAATATAGTCAAATGATGTACTTTTTCCATTTTCTCTATTAGCTAAAATTAAACAATGAGAAGTATCAATAGATTCTTTTTCTTCTAAATAAGTATTCCCAACTCTATTTAAAGATAATTCTTTTCTAATAATTTTCCCATACTCATCATTACCAACTTGTCCTATTAATTCCACCTTTTGATTCCATCTACTAAGTAATATAGCACTAATAGCGGCACTACCACCAACACATTGTTCTTTTTCTTTGTATCTGTTTTTTGTTCCCTCAATTGGATATTTATCTATTTTATAAGTAATGTCATATGAAACATGACCAACACTAAATATTTGCATTATAATCCTCCTTTATTTTAGTTATAACAAATTTTAATATTTGCTTTAAAACTATTTTTTGATAATGGCTAAGCACATTTAACATTATACTCTAAAGATTGAATAAATTCAATTTCATAAAAGGTGTTAATTTAAATTTGAAGTGCATCACTTCAGCATCAAAAAAGACCTAAAATATATTTTAAGCCTTTAAAATAATTAATCTTCATCTTTAATAACAGCTTGTGCCGCAATTTAGTTCGGGACGCCTTAATATAAATTTTTGTTAGATGACTTCTTTAACATTTAAATATTAATCACTTATTCTTACATTAACCCCATCTATATTTTTATATACACGTTTTTCATTTTTAGAAACCTTTTTCTCTATTTCATCTGCCAAATCAAAACCCAACATTTCAGATAATCCCATTAAATAAATAGCAACATCTGCTAATTCTTCATTCAAATCATCTTTTTTCTTCTTCCAAGCATCGTATGCTTCAGCTACTTCTCCATATAATAAACAAAATTCTTTATTCACATCTGTTGTATTAAATCCTTTGTTTAATTTATTTTGCCAAATATCTTTTTGAATCTTTTTTA
Organism: Bacteroidaceae bacterium; assembly: GCA_963622405.1. Lineage (GTDB taxonomy): Bacteria > Bacillota_I > Bacilli_A > RF39 > UBA660 > Coprosoma. The sequence continues at coordinate 6,872 of CAVFIJ010000015.1, forward strand.
ATTCCATGTTTTCCCTCCTTAAAATCATTGTAATATTCTATTACCTTATTAACATTATACTCTAAAAATTGAATAAATTCAATTTCATAAAAGGTGTGTTAATTTAAATTTGAAGTGCATCACTTCAGCATCAAAAAAGACCTAAAATATATTTTAAGCCTTTAAAATAATTAATCTTCATCTTTAATAACAGCTTGTGCCGCTGCTAGAATAGCAGTTGGAACTCTATATGGAGATGTACTAACATAATTAAGCCCAATTTTATGACAAAATTCAATACTCTTAGGGTCTCCACCATGTTCACCACAAATACCAAGTTCAATGTTTGGATTTACTTTTCTAGCTAATCTTAAAGAAACCATAATTAACTTACCAACTCCTTCTGTATCAAGTGATTTAAAAGGATCTGTTTTAAATATCTTCTTTTCATAATAATTGTTTAAAAATGTTCCAGCATCATCACGTGAAAAGCCATAAGTCATTTGTGTTAAATCATTTGTTCCATAACTAAAGAATTTAGCAGTCTTAGCAAGTTCATCAGAAATAATAGCAGCTCTTGGTACTTCAACCATAGTTCCTATTTTATAGTCTACTTTAGTATTATATTTTTCCATAATTTCATTTGCTGTTTTAATAATAATATCTTCTAAATAAGCATATTCTGCTGTATCTCCAATCAAAGGCAACATAATCTCAGGATGTACTTCATAACCCTCTTTAGTAGTTAATATAGCTGCGATTATAATTGCTTTTGTTTGCATAACTGCAATTTCAGGATAAGTTATTGCAAGTCTAGATCCACGATGTCCCATCATTGGATTTAATTCTTTTAATCCATCAACTTTCTTTTGAATATCTTCTAAAGGTAATCTTAAAGCATCGGCTAAAGACAATAATTCATCTTGATTTTTAGGTAAAAACTCATGTAATGGAGGATCTAAATAACGAATAGTAACAATCTTCTTATTCATTATTCTAAATAAATCAGCAAAATCATTTACTTGATATGGTAACACCTTATTTAAAGCTTTTTCTCTTTCTGTAGTAGACTCTGCAACTATCATTTCTCTTATAGCAAGCAACTTTTTATCTTCAAAGAACATATGCTCAGTTCGGCATAAACCAATTCCCTCGGCTCCAAGATTTAATGCCACTTTAGCATCTTTTGCTGTTTCAGCATTAGCTCTTACTTCTAATTTTTTAATATTTTTAGCCCAAGTCATAAAAGTTTCAAATTCAATACTTACTTCAACTTCTTTTTTCTTTATATCTCCCTCATAGACAATTCCCGTAGAACCATCTAAAGAAATAATATCTCCTTCTTTATAAGTTTTGTCTCCTATATACATTTCTTTTTTATCAAAATTAATTACTATATCGCTAGCCCCAGAAATGCAACACTTGCCAAGACCTCTTGCTACTACGGCAGCATGAGAAGTCATCCCGCCATGAACCGTTAATATACCATCACTATTCATAAGGCCCTCAATATCTTCAGCCGCAGTTTCTGTTCTAACTAAAATAGAAACAATCCCTTTTTTCTTAGCATTTATAACATCTTCTTTACTAAAATAAATAGCACCGCTCGCAGCACCAGGAGAAGCCGCTATTGCCCTTGTTATTTCTTTTGCATCCTTCAAAGCTTTTTCATCAAATGTTTGATGTAATAAATCACTTATTTTATCTGGTTCAATCTTCATTAATGCTTCATCTTTAGTAATTATACCTTCATCAACCATTTCAACAGCAATTTTTAATGCTGCCTTTGTTGTTCTTTTACCATTTCTTGTTTGTAATATAAATAGTTTATTATTTTCTACAGTAAACTCCATATCCTGCATATCTTTGTAATGTTTTTCTAAAATTTTAGCTATTCCTTTTAACTCTTTATAAATATTTGGATAATCCCTTTGCATAGCTACAATTTGTTTTGGTGTCCTAACTCCAGATACAATGTCCTCCCCTTGAGCCTTTTCTAAATACTCACCATATAATTCGTTTTCGCCACTTGCTGGATTTCTAGAAAATACAACACCTGTAAAAGAAGTATCTGTCAAGTTTCCGTAAACCATTTCTTGAACGTTTACAGCCGTACCTAAACTATCACTTATACCATTCATTTTACGATAAATAACAGCCCTTTCATTATTCCATGAACGGAAAACAGCTTTAATTGCCTCTAATAATTGTATTTTAGGATTTTCCGGAAACTCTTCTCCAACAATTTCTTTGTATACCTTTTTAGACTCCATTGCAATTTCATACATATCTTCTGCAGAAAGTTCAATATCTGTACTAACACTTCTTTTTTCTTTAACCTTTGAAATAACTTCTTCAAATTTATCTCTATCTTTTCCCTTTACAACATTTGCAAACATCATTATAAGTCTTCTATATGAATCATATATAAAACGAATACTTGCTTCATCTTTGGAAAGTTTTTTAGCAATTTTATCATTTAAACCTAAATTAAGAATAGTATCCATCATTCCAGGCATACTTATTGGAGAACCAGAACGTACTGATAAAAGTAATGGATTTAAAGGAGACCCTAATGTTTTAGAAGTTTGTTCTTCTAATTTTTTTAATACACTTAATATTTCATCTTCTAAATATCTATCTAACTTTTCTCCTGACTCATAGTAATTTGTACAAGCTTCAGTAGTTATAGTAAAACCTCTTGGTACTGGAAGAGCCATATTAGTCATTTCTGAAAGATTAGCACCTTTACCTCCAAGAAGATTTCGCATATCTTTATTTCCTTCGTTAAATAAATATACATATTTTTTCATTATATCGCCTCTTTATTCTATATTTTATTATATCAAATAAATCAATTATATTCTATATTATCATTTTTATTTTGACACATGTTAACGTTTTGCTCTTGGATGAGCATTTAAATATACACTCCTAAGTCTTTCATTTGAAACATGTGTATATATTTGTGTAGTAGATAAATTTTCATGTCCTAAAAGATCACCAACACTTTTTAAATCAGCGCCACCATTTAACATATGTGTTGCATAAGTATGCCTTAATGTATGCGGAGTTACATGAACATTTATACCACTTATTTTAGTATATTCTTGAACTATCATTCTAATTACTCTATCATTTAAATGACCACCATGTTTATTAGCAAGTAAATATTCACTTGGTTTTAATTTGTCTCTAACATTTTTTATATAATCTTCCATTAATGATTCACACTTAGAACCATAATATGTATACCTTTCTTTATTCCCTTTTCCATGAATTAATATTTTTTTTTCATTTTTATTTATATCCTTAAGTTTAATATTTACAAGCTCAGATACTCTTATACCAGAAGAATATAAAAGTTCTAAAATAAGAGCATCTCTTTTACCCTTATCTGTTTTAATGTCTGGAGTACTTAAAAGCTTTTCTAAATTATCATAATTAAGATAGTTTGGAAGTAATTTCTTTTTTTTAGGATTACTAATTATAACCATTGGATTGCTTTTTATTACTCCTTTTATAGTTAAATATTTAAAAAAACTTCTTAAAGAACTTATTTTTCTTAAAATAGTTGAATTTTCATATTTTTTATCATATAAATGTTTTTGATAAGCACGCAATGAATCTAAATCAGTCGCAAGTAAGCCATGAAATTCATAATAATCTAATAAATCATTTTTATAATTTTTTATAGTATGTTTTGACATTCTTCTTTCATACTCTAAATAATTCAAAAAATCATTTATATAATTCATAATACCACCACTATAATTTTATCACTAAATAAGTTTTAAACAAAATTATTTGTCCATTTTGAAAAATAGAAGTAACCTTTGACTTCTATTTTAATTATTATTTTTTCTATCAATAAACCATGTTTCACTTATATTGCAGCTTTCACTCGCTGGGGCAGGATCTGGTTTATCCATTTTAACTAAGACAGGAACATTAAATGCTGCTCCAAATGCAATACAATTTCCAGGCTGTAAAACCTTTAATCTTTTAACAATTTCTTCAGTAATATTTGGAACCATCGATCTTATATATTCAACATCTCTAGGATGACTCATTTTAAATATTAAGAAATTATTACACTGTGAAACTGATGTTTCTGATAAATCAGATGGTCTTTGAGATATTAATCCTAGAATTACGCCATATTTTCTACCCTCTTTAGTAATACGGTCAAAAATATTATATCCATAAATATTAATATCATTATCATTTTGAACATATCTGTGGGCTTCTTCTAATACTATATGAAATGGAATAGTGGCTCTTTTTTCTAAATTTTTAGCATATTCAAACAATATTCTTGAATATATTTTAATAATTATTTTAGCAAATCTATCATCTACATAGTTTATATTAAAGTTTATTATTTGGGCTTTCCTACCATTTCCAGTCATAAGCAAACTTTTAATATAATCATCAATATTTATATATTCTTTGCAGTCAAAATATACAGCCTCATCACTATTCATAATTTCATGAAGTCTAACTTTTAAAGTATTAGCTTCTTCATATACTCTAGCATTATTTAAACTACCCTCAGAGATAAGAGCAAAATCCATTGCATTACTAAGTTCTTTTAAGCCATACATAAAACTACCATCAGGCATAGCAAGTTCAATTGAATCATCTAAAAATGACTGCATATATTTTGTTACAAGTTCCATTTCACGCATTTTACCACTATTATCAATTATTAAACATTGATTTAATGTTCTAACATATCCTGGCTGATAAATGGTAGCATCCAAACTCAAATCTTTCGTATGATAATTTGAAAGGACAGATACAACTTGGTCTCGTATTTGGGCCGCAGGTTTACCACTTGAAAAAATATCTAATAATGCTCTTGCAATAATATCATTTTTTTGTTTAATAACTTCTTCTTCGTTTCTAGCAAAAACGTTTACAAGTTTCATCGTTTTTTCTACAATAGGTAATTGTGTTGGCTTTTCAACACCAAGTAGCTGACTAATATCATCAATTGTAAGTAACCATAAAGGTATTTTTAAAACCTCAGAAGATGATATCTTTGTATTTGTAGTATAAGCTTTAAATGCTGCTTCAGGAGCGTATTTGCTAATTTCTTTAAAGGCACTATGATATTCGCCAAATGCATCAAATATAAATATACTAGCCCTATATGCAACAGTATTTTTTTTATCAAATATACTTTGAAATAGTCTTGCAGTTCCCCATGATTTTCCAGAACCTGATGAACCTAAAATACAAAAGTGTGATGAGAAAAAGTCATTTATTTTAAAGCCAATTCTTACGCCACGGTAAATTGCACTTTCTCCAATATATACATCTAATCTTTCATTATAATTAGGAACACTTAAAATCATTGGCATCTTTTCTTTAGATATTAATCTTACTGAAGCAGAGAAAGAGGGTTTACGCATAATTCCTCCAATAAATTTATTATCTATAAATTCACCTATTAATTTTACTTCAGCAATACCATCTTTTAATTTTACAATTTCGCCTACAATCATTTTTTCTTCATCTTGCATTAATACATAGCAGTTTACAATACTTTGAAAATCATCTAAATTAACATTAATCTTTACAAATACAGAATCTTCATCAATACTTAATATCGTCCCTAGCATTACTATCACCTACTATAAGATTAACATAATTTACAAAATGTGTAAAGAAAAAAAATAAGGGCATATTAGTAATAAAAATATCTAC
>CAVFIJ010000016.1:0-5592 GCA_963622405.1 Bacteroidaceae bacterium
CTATCGTACTAATTATGGCTGTTGGTTATGCGGCTTTTGCGACTAGTTTAAGTATTAAAGGTACAGCATCTGTTACGAGTAAATGGTTAGTTGGATTTTCTGGTGTAACTCAAACTTGTTATAATGGTTTTTCTAAAACCACTCAAACATGTTCTGCTTCATCTACTCCAGCCTCAACTACAACATGGGGTACTATTATAGCAACTGGATATTATCAAGGTATTACTTTAACTCCTACTTTAAAACAAAATGGTGACTATGTTGAATATAAGTTAACTGTAAAAAATGGTGGTAATCTAGGTGCAAAATTAGCAAATTCATTTACTTTTGCTGGTGCAGCTTTAACACCTGGTGCAGCAAAAACATCAGGTAACATTACTGTATTAGTTACTGATGGATGCTCATCATATGCATCTACTGCATTTGCAGCTAATGCGACTTGTGAAATAACTGTTAAGGCAACTTATTCAGGAACAACTTCTACAGCTGCACAATCAAAAGCTATTACAGGAACTATTACTGCGACACAAGCTTAATTATAAATATATAGAAAGGAAAGATACATATGAGAAATAATAAAAACATTTTAATCGGAGGATTACTTGCTGTTATATTATTTATGGCTGTTGGTTATGCAGCTTTCTCCACAAGTTTATCTATTGGTGGTACTGTTTCTACTAAAGGTACATGGGGATGCGGAATTAAAGACGTTGCTTCTACTAAAACCGGAACTGCGACTGCAAGTCATGCTACTAGTGGAACAGCAACTACATTAAATAGTATTAGTGTTTACCCTACCGTTACACTTACTTCTACTTTTACTAAACCTGGTGATTCTGCTACTTATACCATTACATTTGCTAATGTTGGTGATTTTAAAGCTACTTTAGCCGCTTTAACTACTACAAATGTTACTTCTTCAGGTACTTATGCATGTACTACAGCTGTTGAAGATGGTACTGCAACTTGTACATATAACGTAAGTGGAGGTGGCGTAATTAAATATACTATTTCATCAACTGAAGCAGTTACTTTAGCTGCCTATTCAAATAGTACTGCAGCAACTTCTGCTCTTACTGTTAAAGCTGAGTTTGTTGATGCAAATTTAAGTTCATTTAATACTGCTGGTAATAGTATAAGTGTTCCTCTTACTATTTCAAGAGCATGTAACCAAGCTGCTTAATACAAAAAAATGTAACAAATGTTACATTTTTTTATTAGATAATATACTAATATAAAAAGACATTAGATTGATCTATGTCTTTTTTGATTATCTTTTTTTATCTTGGATATTATAGACTATTTTAAGTAATGATTTTCTTGGAATGAATTTACTTAAGGAAACTGCTAATTTCATTTTTAAACTTGGAATAATAATTAATTTTTCATTAAACATATTTTTTATGGCATATTTAGCTACTATGTCTTTATCTAGGGGTTTTATGTTAAAGTTTACTTTTGCTACTTTATTAAATTCTGTATCTACTGGTCCTGGGCATAAAACACTTATAGATACATTACTATTTTCTCTTCTAAGTTCTTCATATATTGCAAGTGATAGGTTTAATACATAGCTTTTAGAGGCATAGTATGTTGCCATTAGGGGACCTGGCATAAAGGCTGCTGAAGAGGATATATTTAATATATAGCCTTTGTCTTTCTTTTTGAAGTCTGATAGAAATAGTTTTGTTAAGGTATGTAAGCCTTTTATGTTTAGGTCTATCATATCTAGTTCTTTGTCTAGTTTTGTTTTATTAAATTCATCGCATAGTCCAAAACCAGCATTATTTATTAAGATATCTATATCTTCTTTTTTTACTTTATTATAAAGTTCTGTACAATTATATGTACTAGATATATCTGATACTATATAGGTTGCTTTTTCGCCTAGTTCTTTGGTTATTTTTTCTAGTTTTGTTTTTCTTCTTGCAACTAGGATAACTTCGTATCCTTCGTTTACGAGAATTTTTGCCATTGCTTCACCTAGACCACTACTGGCACCTGTTATTAATGCTTTCACGTTATCACCTTCTGTTATAATTATATAATACAGGTTTTTGTTTGTAAATCTTATTATATGTTTTTCTTTAAATTATTTATTTCATCTTTGAGGGCATTTATCATTTTTTGAAGCATGATTATTGTATCTTCGGTTGTTATTTCTGTTTCGTTTTTTCTTTCTTCTTGTACTTGCAAGAAGTAGGCGTTTGTACATAGTACTTGTGCTACTAACATGAGCCAGTTACCTAGGGCATTTTGTTCATTTGCTGTGTTACTATCTATTAATAAATAGCCTATAGCTACTGCACTTAGGGTAAATACTTTGGGGGGAACATTTGGAATAACACTCATAATTACCATCCTATATAATAATATTTAAAAAAAAGTAGAGTATACTACTTTTTTAAGGTATAAGTCCCCAACCAGTAACTACATATCTACCACCTTGTTTTTTAGCTAGGTAGTTTGGAGAGTTTATTAGTTTATCATCTACTACTAGGCTTGTTGATTGTCCTCCATCGAGGTTAGCTGCATTATAGGCACCATATTTTTCTAGTGTTTCTAATACATCTTTTAGGCTTGCTCCATCTATGTATGTTTCTCCTTCGGTAACGAGGAACATCATTACTCCATCTTTACGCTGTGCGATTATACATTTATTGGCAACACCATATGGTGTTCCACTTATTGTGGCTGATTTACCATTTACTATAAGGAATGGTCCAAATTCTATTCCTTGTTTTATACCAGCCGCTACGGCTTCTGTTCCTGTTGAGTTGCTTATGAGTTTTAGTTTTCCATCTTTTGTAAGGCCGATTATGTCGCCTCTACTACCATCTTCGCTTAATGGCCATATTACTTTACCATTATCTATTACATGTCCTTGCGGTATATCTGAGCCATTATCTAGTCCATTAGCAAAGCCACCACCGTTTATGCATACTACTCCTCCATATCTTTTACACATGTCAGATACTCTTTCTCCATGGGTACCTGCATTAAATTTTTTGGTACGGAGTAATTTTACTTTTGTAGGGTCATAGATTGCGACTAGGTATCCATTTGCATTTCCTACTTTGATGTTTAGGATTTTATATAAATCATTACCTGGGTCTCTTGTTAGTAATTCTTCTTCATATTCATCTTTATATGAGGTTTTTTCTCTTGTATCTATGATTATTTCATCCAGATTTACATCTTCGTCTAAAGTTTTTATATAGTTTTTTGACATTATTTTTTCTATGGTTTTTTCACTATAAAAGACACGTGCTAAATATTGATGGTTCATTGTTTGCATGGCTGTTGTTACGTATAGGTTTCTTACGTAATCGTATGGTCCATACATTATAAAGAAGCCTGCGAAGGCACAAAGGTCTAGTATTATAAATAGTATTGTACTTTTCCATATTTTTCTTTGTTTTTTTCTCATATTACTACTCCACTCTATATGGATCTTCTAGAGTTCCATTACCAGCTTTTAAGTTATCACTAGTTATACTAATACAAGGTAAGATACCACTTGTTAATTTAACTGCTCTATATGATGCGATGCCTGCGGTTTTAATAACATATACATATGATGAGTTTTCAGCTGTACCTGTCATTGTAAAATATTCACTTGCTTCGTTTGTGAACATAACATCTCCAATAGATGGTAAGGCTACAGTAAGTTCTGTTATGTTTTTTGATGTATTATAATCATTTGTATAATATCCATTATTATAGTTATTTTTAGTTATTAAATTATTATAGCTTAATGTTTGCAGGTAAGTGTAATTTAAGTAGTAAGCTAAGCTAGATCTATATGATAGGTTAAAGTTACTACTTCCTGATGAGTATGTATGTTTTAGGTCTGTTTCATCATTTTTAATAATATTTGTTTTTACTAGTTTTAGTTTGTTATCTGTAACATCATATACTCTATATGTGTCATTTGCGAGGGATACATAGCTTGCGAAATAAACTGGGTCTTCACTTAAGGTATATGGGGTTTTAGATGTTCCATCTCCACCTTTACTTTCTAATGTAGCATTTAGGGTAATTACTGGTTTTATTCCATATAAATCATTACCATCACTGGTTGCTAATTTACCTTCTTCTGTTATATACCAGATGTTGTTGTTTTCATCTTTATTTGCTAAATAGTTATAATATCCATTATTAATAAAGCTTTTGGTATTACCAGTCTTTATGTAATCATCTATAGATAAGAGGTCAAAATAATGAGATGATTTAGTTTTACATGTTCTTTTACTTATTTTACTTGTAGTATCAGTACATATTTTATTTTTGGTTAAATATTTCTCTGTTGTGGTGATTTCATGTGTTAGGCCACTTTCCGAATTATTGAGCCAAGATATGGCATTTGAATCATCATATGAAGAGGTATTATCGCCATATCCTAATACAGTAATAGGAGTATCTAGAATCATTGTTATGCTTTTATTTTTGTTTATTTTAATAATTCTCCAGATTAGATTAGAATATTTAACATAGTTTGTTTCAGCATTATTATAAAAATAATATATATCATCTATTTCTTTAAAGTTTTTAGAGTCTTTATTATTAGTTTTTAAGGTAGTTGCGAAAAGGTTCTTTTCGGCTTCAACTTCTTTTTTGTTGTTTAAATAGAAATATATTAGTCTTCCACCATATACGAAAATACAACTTAATAAAAATATAACACTTAGTATTACAAATATTTTTTGCTTTTTTATTTTTCTTTTTTTCTTATTTTTTTCTACGCGAGTTTCTGTTATTTCTTTTTCTTCTGTAAATTCTTCATTAATCATACATCACACCACCATACCTTAAAAATTATAGCATAGGTTAATATAGTTTGACAAGGAAAAAGAGTTCCTTTTGGAACTCTCTTAGTCTTCAATTTGAACATATTTTTTTTCAGGTAGTTCTTTTGCAGTTTCTTTTTTAGGTACTGAAAGTTTTAGAATACCATTATGGAATGATGCTTTTACATCTTCTGTTTCTATGTTGTCTCCAACATAGAAGCTTCTAGAACACTGTCCATAATATCTTTCTTTTCTTACATATTTTGATGAGGTATCATTATCTTCTTTTGATATATTAGCATTTACTGTTAGATATCCATCATCTACAGAGATTTTAATATTATCTTTGGTATAACCTGGAAGGTCAACCTCAATAGTATAATCTTTATCACTTTCTTTAATATCTGTTTTCATTAGTTTATTTGATTTTCCAAAGAATGGTTCTTCAAACATTTCATCAAATAAATCAAAATTTCTTCTTGGCATTAACATCATATTCATTCGCTTCCTTTCATTAATGATGTGTTATCATTTGGTAGCACACCCATATAATATTATTTTGCCCATAAAAGGTTTTTAAATACCTCTTACATTTTGATTATACAACAACACTTTAGCACTGTCAAGTGTTAAGTGCTAAAATGTTAAGATTTTTATAAAAAAATGTTAAGCAAATTCTATTGTTAAAAAAAACATTAGATTTCTTTCTCTAATGTTTTTATGTCTTTTTGTGATAAGCCAGTATACTTGATAATAGTATTTATTGGTACATTATCTTTTAACATATTCTTAGCAGTTTCTA
>CAVFIJ010000017.1:0-7130 GCA_963622405.1 Bacteroidaceae bacterium
CTTATAATTATATTATTATACATTTTTATTTTAATGAGATGGTTTTCCTTTGACACCTATGGTTTTTACTTTTTCTTGGCTATTTTGAGATTTTGAAAATGATTCATCTGAGTTATATATATTATTTAAAATATTTTTTATATTTTCAATTTTTTCTACTTTTTCTTTGGATGATGAATATTCTTTTTCGGCATCAATTAGTTTTTTATTTATAATATCAAATGCTTTATCAGCTGATATATAATTTTTTGATTCATTTATTTTTCCATTTAAATAACAGGCCATTATTAAGGATGACAATATTTCAACAAAATTCCCTTTGCGAATTACTTTATAGCAAAATAAACCTAGAGCTGCTTTTTTGGCACCAGTTTTAATTTTTGCATTTAAATCATTCTCATAAGTTAATAACAATTTACCACGCTCTATTTTTGATTTACCATTTATAGCAATCTCACTTAAGGTATCAAGCCTTTGTGAATTAAAATTTATTGTTGATATGGCAGCATTTCTTCTGACACGTAAAGCATTTATATCTGTGACAGCTTCTAATTCATTTATGGCTTTTTTTATATCACTATTACTTGGTGTCATGTTTTTTTTAGTGTATTTATTATTATCTAGATTCATGATTATCAGTTCCCCCTATAAAATATAATAAATCTAACTCTATTTGAGATTATAGCATTAATAATAATATAACGCAAATAAAAGTTTTTGTGTAATATATACATTTTTTATTAGTGGCTATAGAAAAAGTACCCTACTGGGTACTTTTAAAGTAATAATTATTGAAGTCATATTTAAATACTCTATAAATATTGCTTTTACATTTTACTTTGTATGTTCTTTTAATGTTTCCACTATTATCTCTTTCTGAAAAAGTGCAGGCTTGAGCAGAATCAACTATTATATTGTTATTATAGTTTTGAACACTACTCATATAGGCTGAAAATGGTACTTCAAATTTTTCTACTAGTTCGAAGGTATGGGCATTTTCATCAACTTTATATTTATAATAATATGATTTGCCATTGTCTTCAGGGCTACTATATTTAAGTCCAATGCTTGACCAATTAAAGTCTGGTACAGTAGTACTTATACCTATATTATTATTAAACATTGTTAAATAATATACACCATCTGTAGATGTGGGAATATAGCTTACTGTGTGCTGACCGCCGGCAATGGTGAAATTGCCAATTTTAGTATATAAATATTTTTTAGAGTCATAGTTTTTATAGAAGGTTTCATCTCCAAGAATATATTCAAGTTTAGGATTATCAAAAATATTACTTACTTTAATTATGGAAGATGTTTCTCTTGAACTTAGTATAACTGTATCATTTGACAAGTAATTTATGGTATTAATATGCATCCAGTCAACACCAACGGATTCAACTTCTTTTGCAACTTCAGCTTCATTATAATATGCACTTTCTCTAAGGTCTGGTAATACTTCTTCTAGATAAAATGAATCACTTACTTTACCAGTTTTAAGGTTTAGTTTTATTATAGCGTCTTCACACGATTCTTTGGTAGTATCGCTCGCTAAAATTAGTATATTGTTTTTATCTGTATCAAATGCATAATCATGATGTAATTTATATTTACCTAGATTATAAATTCTAGTGATTTGTCCTAGGTTATTCATTTCGGCGATTTTCTTTTCTGATATGCTGAAATACATTTTATCATCTTTAAAAAGTAAGTTTACTGCTCTATACCCAATTATAGGAATTTCACTTCTAATTACTCCTTCATTGTCTACAAGCCATATATAGTCATCATCACTTGAATCGCCTAGTATGGCGAATAATCCGTTTGTTATTTCTTCGCTTGTTTCTTTATCTACTTCAACTTTATTAGATGTATCTATTTTATATTTTGAAAAATCTAATGTATATTTTTGGGTTGTTTTTTCGGCATTACTATTTTCAAATGTTAAGGTTAATTTGTTTTTTTTGCCCATAATAAATCCAATTAATTCATATTTATGATTGTTAGTATTATTTTGGACTAAGTTATTTTCATAATCTGCATAGCCTGATACTTCTATTTTATATGATATTAGTTTAGCACTTTCATCACTATAATATATATTAACTGAATTATTATTGGTACCATAAGGGTTATATATCATGAGTATATTATCCACAGTATAAGAACCATTATTAAGAATTGAATTTATTTTTTTAGTTATATTTTTTTGATAGAGCATATTGTAGGTAGTAATGTTTTTGTTTTTACTAACTATATATACATTATCACTTATATCAGATGATGTGATATTTACATTTTTATCTATCCATTCTGAATCTTTTATGTTTTTTCTTATTCCTATTTTATAGGCTTTATTATTGATTACATAAAATAATAATAATATAATGGCACATAAAATAAGTATTAATAAAGTTTTTACTACTTTTTTCTTAAATAATTTTTTTATCATACAATTTCTCCTTTTTTTGTATTCTATCTATAATTTGTGTAAAAAATATGAAATAATTATAATTTTAAAAAAAAACATAGGAGTACTAAGTGCTCTATGTTTAATTATTTTTTTTATAATCGCTTTGTAAAATTGCAACGAGGATAGATAAATATTTATCATAAGGAGTATCTGTTCTACTGGTCATGATTACAGGGCTTACAGTGCCATTTAAAACTCCTGCGGATTTCATATGGGCTAGAAACACAAGTCCTTTTGTAAAGATATTGCCGGCAGCTAGGTCAGGAACTATAAGGATGTCTGCTTTTCCACAAACTTCGTTTGTTATTCCTTTATGTAGTGCGGCTTCCTTAGAGATTGCGATATCTAAGGCTAGCGGACCTGCGATATGACCTACGTTTTTATATCCTTTGTGGCGTGCTACTATATCTGCATCGACGGTGCTTTGAATTTTAGGGTTAACTTTTTCTAGTGCTGATAGGATTGCTACATTAGGTTTGTTTATACCTAGTGTGAGTGCTAAATCGATGGCGTTTTGAACAATCATAATTTTTTTGGTTGCATCTGGGCTGATGTTAACAGCACAATCAGAGATGATCATTAATCTATTTTCTTCACTATATTCTAATATAGTTGCCTGACTAAGTAACCAGTCTTTATTAAGTAGGCCATTTTCTTTATCTAGCACTGCTTTCATAAATGACGATGTCATCATTAGTCCTTTCATAGGAATGTCAGCTTTTTTTTCTTTTACAAGGGAGACTGCTAGTGCGGCAGATTTTTGTTCATCGCTACAAGGTATAAATTCATAATATGAATGGTCTTCGTTATATTTATCAAGTATGACTTTTATTTTAGGAATGTCGCCTATTAATATACCTTTGGCTATGCCTTTTTTTCTTGCTGTGATTAAAGCCTCTAAGGCATTATCATCTTCTGCATTTGCTAAGGCTATTGTTTTGACAATTTTATTTTTTAAAACATATTGTTCTATTTCTTCAAATGATTTAAACATATTATAACTCCTTTATAGGAACTTCGTGTATTAATGCTTTATATACGTTTGTTCCTAGTGATTCCATTTCATATTCGCCCGGATACAAATATACTGGGGCAATGTAGGATACCATTTCTTTTATTTTATCCATTAAATATTTTGCATTGGCAATTCCACCAGTGATTAAGATGGCATCTATTTTACCACTTGCAACTGTGGCCATTGCACCTATTTCTTTTGCAGTTTGGTAACACATGGCGTTTATGGCTTCTAAGCATTTATTATCGCCATTCAGACCTTTTTCTAAGACATTTTTTACATCGGTATCACCAACGTAACTCATAAGGCCGCCTTGACCTTTTATTTTTCTTTTCATTTCTTTATAAGAATATTCTCCACTATAACACATATCTATTAGAGCTCCAACGGGAAGGCCACAACTACGGTCTGTTGAAAATGGCCCATCGCCATCTAAGCCATTGTTTCCATCTATAATTCTTCCTTTTTTATGTATGGCAACACTGGTGCCACCACCCATATGGCACACTACTAAGTTTAAGTCCTCATATTTTTTATTTATGTCGCTGGCATATTTATGAGCAACAGCTTTATGATTTAAAATATGGAATCTAGATACTCTTTCTATTTCTTTTAATCCGCTGTAGCGTGCGAGTGGTTCAAATTCATCTGTGCATGCTGTATCTACCGTAAAGGCTTTGGGGCCTTCTTTGGAATACGCATTTGCGAGCATAAGTCCTAAATCAGATACATGGTTTCCGTATTTCATGCTTCTTGATTGTTCAAGCATTTTGTCATTTATTAAGTAGACACCACTAGAAAGAGGCTGTGTATGTCCTCCTCTTGATACTACGGCATCTAATTCACTTACTTTTATATTATGACTTGCCATGAAGTCATCTAAGGCTTTTTTTCGCAAATCAAATTGCTCCCAGATTGTTTCAAATTTTTCAATTTCTTTTGCTGGATGTTGGATGACTTCTTTAAATTCCATTTTATCATTTAGAAAATAGGCAATTTTTGTTGATGTAGAGCCTAAGTTTATAACAAATATTTTTTTCATTTTATCACCACCATTATAATAATATCACGAGACATAAGAAAAAGGAGGATTTATTCTTCCTTTAGTGATTTTATGCATTTTATTATTTCATTTAATATTACACTAAATATTATTGTAATTATTACTGTTGGTATGAATACTTGCCAGAATGTATAGGCTGTTTCTTTAGTATTTTTACCAAGCATTGAAACTACAAATACTGCGATTGGATAATGTAACATATAAATATGTAATGAAATAGAACCTAAATATGCGAATAGTTTGTTTGTGTATTTGTTATTTAATAATTTTGTTAATCCATCTTTGTTAAGTAGGCTTAATGTAATAACAAGGATAATTAGTAAAGCTACTGTCCATCTTTCTAAATTAAAGTATGTTGGCTGATAAATTGTATACCATAGTAATAAGCCACTACATATTAAATTTAGAACTGTTAGCATGCCTTTACCAATATCAGAAAATTTATGCTTTTTAAGTTCTTGAACAAGGTAATATATAAGAATACCACCAAGCATGCCTATCATTACAAATACAAGTCCATTGTTAAATCCTAATGTTGCAGTTGCATCTGTTGCAGCACCACCCATTCCGTTTGTTGATGCTGTTTGTAATCCAAAGGTAGACCAAGCAGTTTGAGCTGCTCTTGTTCCTGTAAAACACCACCAACCAGCGAAAAAGATAAATCCAAATGGTGCGATTAATCCACGTAATAAATCTTTATTTTTGCACATAAGCCAATATAAGAAATATCCTACTATAAATATAGCAGATATAAACCATAATGGTCCGTTCAAATTAAAGAATTCATTACCTGTACTTCTAAGTCCAGCTGCATGGAATCCTAAAAATTCCCATGCACTATTTACTGTCATTGTAAGTACTTGTTGTAAATCATATGATGGATAATAGAATTTAGTGCAGAATAAAATACCTAAGAAATAACCAATTATTAAAATTGGAAGTAATACTTTAACTCTTGAAAAAGTATATTCAAAGGCTCTTCTAGATGCACTCATTTCAGTATATTTCTTATCTACGGCACGTTTTTCAAAGTGAGCAGTCATGAAATATCCTGCGGTTAAGGTAAAGATTAATAATACTTCACTTGAACCAAAGAACCATTTAGCTTCTGGTGTCATATAGAAACCATTAGTTCCATCACATGTTCTTGCGATTATAAAGCCTACGTGGAATCCTATAATCGCAACTGCTATTAAAAATCTCCAGATTTCAATAGCAACATTTCTTTTAGAAGTCGTAACTTCTTTTGTTGAAGCTTTTGCTTCGGTCATATAATCACCCCTTATCATAATTTAATTTTAGCATTTTTTTTATATATGGACAAGTACTTTTTTTGTTTTTATAAAAAAATCTGAATTCTGTTTTTAAATATTTTCGTAATATGCACAAAAGGATCTTTAGATCCTTTGTATTGTAGAATTTTACTGTTTATTTTTTTTTTGAAGAACTATGGAGCTAAAAAACTAAATAATTCAAAGTTTCTTATTACCCCAAATATTATTGCTATTACTAGTGATATATAATATATATAGTTTGGTATCTTTATTTGTTTGTTATTTATATAAAATAAGAATTTTAGAATTACATAAATCACAAGCATAACTAAAAAGATAAAGACCAAAGCATTATAATGAAATGCTTTTGTAATATTACCTTCTAGCAAGGAAAAGAACATTCTTGTTATTCCGCATCCAGGACAATAAAAATTAGTTAGTTTATGAAAAATGCAGGGTATAGAAAAATTAAATATTTTATTTAATATATAATACAAAATAAGCAATGCTATAAATAAACATAGTTCTAATATTTTTTTATTTTTCATTATTTAGCAAATTTATTTAAATCACTTTGTATTAAACAATAGTTTACAATTGTAAGACCAAAGACAGATAATATCAAATAAAGTACTGAATTATTTGCAATATCCATTCCGTATTTATTGCCGGCTTGATACATTTTTTCACCCATTTTATAGTTCCAATATAAACCATAAATGCCGCAAGTAATTATAGAAAATAATAACGCCATGCCACCACTTGTTTTGTTATCGCCAGATACTTTATTTGCATCGTCTGTCATAACTACCATCCAATATAAGCCATAAATGCCACAGGTAATAATGCTTAATAGAATTGCTACAACTATATCTCTTTTTTGTATAACTGGAGCATTATTATTTGGAATATTGTTGATGTTTTGATTAATGGCAACTCCACAATTTAAGCATACAGCTTGATTTTCTTCAACAGCTTTTCCACAATTAACACAAAATTTTGCCATAAAGTACACTTCCCTTCTTTCAAGATTTATTATATCATATGTAATAATATACTCTCAATACAACTATAAAAAAACATATTTTTTTATAATATACTTTACACTACATAAAAATATAATAACATGTGGATATTATTAACAGTGGATATTTTTTCAGCCAATTGATAAAATTCATAATATAATTGTTTTGAGGTGCAGTATGTTTAAAATAGCAAAGTTAGAAAATGTTGAAAATGAAAATGTTACCATTGTAAATGTCAATATTTTTTGTAGGTTTTTGGTAAAAAAATTTGTAGGTTTTT
>CAVFIJ010000018.1:0-9435 GCA_963622405.1 Bacteroidaceae bacterium
ATATTATAATGTTTCACGTGGAACGTTATTAATCTTTTATTATTGCTTATTTTATAATGTTTCACGTGAAACATTGATGTCTTTTTATATGTAAAACAAAAAATTCAACACATAAGTTGAATTTTTTACAGGTTATTTTCTGTTTCTGCCTCTGAATCTTCTTCTATTACGGTTGCACTACTTACATGCTGATTATCTTTGAGGTTAATTAATCTAACTCCTTGCGATACTCTTCCTATTGATGATATTTGATTAGTTTTTAATCTGATTATTGTTCCACAATTAGTTATTATTATTATATCTTCTGTACCTTTTATTAATTTAAATGATACTATATTACCATTTTTTTCAGTAATGTTTAGGGCTTTTACTCCTTTTCCACCACGATGTGTCATTCTATATTCTTCAAGTACTGTTCTTTTGCCATATCCTTTTTCTGTTATTATTAATACTTCTTCTTCTGGGTTTGCAACTTCAAGTCCTACACATTCTCCATTACCTAATTCTATTCCTCTTACTCCAGATGCTGTTCTTCCCATGATTCTTATTTCTTTTTCGTCAAATCTTATCATTCTACCATTAGATGCTGCAATTAATACTTCATTGTTTCCATCTGTTTGTTTTACTGTCAATAGTTCATCATTTTCTTTTAATGTTATAGCTAGTTTTCCACTTGTTCTAATGTTTTCAAATTCTTTTATTGCAGTTCTTTTTACAAGTCCTTGTTTTGTACAGAATATTAAGTTACCTTCTTTTTTATCTGCCTCTATTGTTAACATTGTTTTTACTTTTTCATCTTTTGATAAAGGTAATAAGTTTATGATTGGTATTCCTTTAGCTTGTCTATTATATAAAGGAATTTCATAACCTTTCATTCTATATACTTTTCCACTATTTGTGAAAAATAATATGTAATCATGTGTGGTCATTGATAGCATTTTTTCCACAAAGTCATTTTCATTTGTTGTCATTCCTTTTATTCCTACTCCACCTCTATTTTGAGATTTATATGTGTCTGTTGTTACTCTTTTTATGTATCCGTTATTTGTAAGTGTTACTATTATGTTTTCCACAGGTATTAACGATTCATCTTCTATGTAGTCTATTGCTGTCATATCTATGTCTGTTTTTCTTTCATCAGAGTATTTATTTTTAATTTCTATTAATTCTTCTTTTATTATGTTATCTACTTTTTCTGTAGATGCTAGTATTGATTTTAATTCTTCTATTTTTGATAGTAAAGCAGCGAGTTCATCTTCTATTTTACTTCTTTCTAATCCGGTTAATCTTCTTAGTTTTAATTCTAATATGCTATCTGCTTGTGCCTCACTAAGACCAAACCTTTGTTCTAGTGATGCTTTTGCTAGTTGATCTGTTTCTGATTCTTTTATTATTTTTATTACTTCATCTATATTATCAAGAGCAATTTTATAACCTTCCAATATATGCACTCTTTTTTCTGATTTATCTAAGTCAAATTGAGTTCTTCTTATTATTACTTCTCTTTGATAATCAATATATTTTGATATAATATCTTTTAATCCTAATGTTCTTGGTGTAGGACCATCTAACATTAAAAATATTATTCCATAGTGAGTTTGAAATGAGGTATGTTTATATAAATTATTTAATACTACTTGTGGATTTGCATCTTTTTTTAGTGTTATGGTTATTTTTACACCATCTTTTAGGTCTGTATGATAATCGCTTATTCCTTCTATTGTTTTATTATGAACTAATTCTGCGACTTTATTTTTAAGTTCCATTGTGTTAACCCCGTAAGGCACTTCTGTAATTACGATTGTACTATTATTTTTATTTTCTTCTATTACTGCCTTACTTCTTATGGTTATGGAACCTCTTCCTGTTTCATATGCTTTTTTTATTCCGGAGTTTCCTAGTATTATTCCACCTGTTGGAAAATCTGGACCTTTTATATATTGCATTAACCCAAGTGTATCTATTTCAGGATTTTCAAGATATGCTACACAGCCATCTATTACTTCTCCTAAGTTATGTGGAGGAATATTTGTTGCCATTCCAACGGCTATTCCCATACTTCCATTTACTAAGATGTTTGGAAATTTTGATGGTAATACTACAGGTTCTTTTAGTGTTTCATCAAAATTATCTTTAAAATCTACTGTTTCTTTGTTAATATCTCTTAACAATTCTAATGATAACTTTGATAGTCTAGATTCAGTATAACGCATTGCTGCGGCACCATCACCTTCTATGTTTCCAAAGTTACCATGTCCATCTATTAATAAATAACGTTGATTAAAATCTTGAGCCATACGTACCATTGCTTCATATATTGATGTATCACCATGTGGATGGTAATTACCCATTACTTCTCCAACTGTTTTGGCTGATTTTCTATGTGGTTTATCTGGTGTGTAGCCTGAGTTATACATTGACCATAATATTCTTCTATGTACTGGTTTTAAGCCGTCTCTAAGGTCTGGTAATGCTCTAGATGCAATAACACTCATTGAATATTCTAAGAAAGATGTTTTTACTTCATCTACTATATTATTTTCTGCAAGTCTATCTCTTTCATGAAAGTATCCACTAAATTCTGAGTTTTCATTTTTATTTGTGTCAATTATTTCCTCATTTTCTTTTTCTTTACTTTCTTCTTGATTCATACTTTACCTCCTATATATCTAGATTTTTTACATATCCTGCATTTTCTTCAATAAATTTTCTTCTAGGTTCTACTTCATCTCCCATAAGTTTTGAAAATATTGCATCTGCTTCAACGCAGTCATCTACTGTTATTTTTCTTAGTGTTCTTTGTTCTATATCCATTGTTGTTTCATTTAATTCATCTGCATCCATTTCTCCTAATCCTTTCATACGAGAAATTTCAGCTCTTTGACGGACATTTTCTGGTAATGAATTTAGATATTCTTCTTTTTCTTGTTCATTTAATACATATTTTCTAGTTTTTCCATGTCTAATTCTAAATAGTGGTGGCTGGGCAGCATATACGTGTCCTGCTTCTACTATGGGCTTAAAAAATCTATAGAATAGTGTTAATAATAATACTCTTATATGTGATCCATCTACATCGGCATCTGTCATTATTATTATTTTATCGTATCTTAATTTATCAAGATTGAATTCTTCTCCTACTCCTGTACCAAAAGCAGTTATTATTGTTCTTATTTCTTCATTTCCAAGGGCTCTATCTAATCTATTTTTTTCTACATTCAGGATTTTTCCTCTTAATGGGAGAATTGCTTGAGTCATTGAATCTCTTCCTTTTTTGGCAGATCCACCTGCTGAATCTCCCTCTACGATAAATATTTCTGATACTTTTGGATCTTTACTTTTACAGTCTGATAATTTTCCAAAGAAATTTGTTGTTGTTAAATCACTTTTTCTTGTTATTTCTCTTGCTTTTTTGGCAGCTTTTCGGGCTCTACATGCAAGCATGGCTTTTTCCACAATAATTTTTCCTTCTTCTGGGTTTTCGAGTAGATAACGTTCAAAGCCTTTAGAAAATACATTGTCTGCGAGTTTTCTGACTTCTGAATTTCCTAGCCTTCCTTTAGTTTGACCTTCAAATTGAGGATTAGGGTGTTTACAAGATATAATCATTGTTAATCCTTCTTTTACATCATCTCCGGTTAGTGATTCATCTTTTTCTTTTAATATTCCTTTTTTACGGCCATAAGAATTTATTACTCTTGTTAATGCTCTTTTTACACCTTCTTCGTGTGTTCCACCATCATGAGTATTTATATTATTAACAAAAGAATATATATTTTCATTATAACCACTTGTATATTGCATTGCCACTTCAAATAAAACATTATCTTCTTCACCTTCTAAATGAATGATATCGTTTTGTATTGGTGTTTTTCCTACATTTATAAATCTAACATATTCTGATATTCCACCCTCATATATAAATGTTTCTCCTGTGGTGTCTTCATCATCTCTATCATCTCTTATTGTTATTTTTAATCCTTTATTTAAGAAGGCTAGCTCTCTTGTTCTTATTTTTAGTGTTTCATAATCAAATATATCTGTGTCAAATATTTCTGCATCTGGTTTGAATGTTACAGTTGTTCCTGTTCTTTCTTTTTCACAGTCTCCAATTATTGTTAATGGTTGAATTATTTTTCCACCGTTAGCAAATTTTGCTTCATATTTTTTTCCATCTTTAAATACTGTTACTGTTACTGATTTTGAGAGGGCGTTTACTACTGAGGCACCTACTCCGTGAAGACCACCAGATACTTTATATCCTCCTCCACCAAATTTACCACCTGCATGAAGGACTGTATAAACTGTTTCTACGGTTGATAATCCTGTTTTTTTATGAATTCCTGTGGGTATTCCTCTTCCATCATCTTTGACTGTTACTGAGTTATCTTTATTAATTATTATTTCGATATTTTTACAATAACCTGCAAGAGCTTCATCTATTGCATTATCTACTATTTCCCATACAAGGTGATGTAATCCTTTCACATCGGTTGTTCCTATGTACATTCCTGGTCTTTTTCTTACTGCCTCAAGTCCTTCTAAGACTTGAATATCTGATTCATTATAATGTTCTTTTTCTTCCATTATTACACCTCATTTTCTATTTTTCCATTTACGACATGTAGTAAATTTGCTTGTGATTTTAATTCTTCTTTGATGTTTTCTAAATCTGTTGTTGTTATTATTATTTGCATTCCTTTATTAATATAGAATAATAAATTATTTATTGTTTTTTGATCTAATTCACTAAACACGTCATCAAGTAGGATTATTGGACTACTTTTTTTATAATTTTCTATTAATTCTATTTCAGAAAGTTTTAAGGTTAATACTGCTGCTCTTTGCTGACCTTGTGAACCAAAATTTTTTAAATTTTTACTTTCAACAGTAAACTCAAAATCATCTTTGTGTGGACCATATAATGTACTTTTTAGCATTATTTCTTTTTCAAGATTATTTTTTAATTTTTCTGTCATTATTTTTTTTATTTCTTCTCTTGAGTTTGTTTTAGTAATAATTGATGGTATATATTTTATTTCAAAATTATCTAATCCTGTTATTTGTTTATATATTTTTTTACATTCTTTATTAAGTTTTTCTATGTACTTAATTCTCATTTGATATATAAACACACTTTTTTCAACAATATATTCAGTTAAAGTATCAAAGTAGTTTTGATTAATTTTTTTACTATCAGTTACTTGTTTTAAGTAATCATTTCTGATTTTAAGTAATTTATTATAATCATTTAATACATTAAAATATGTTTTTGAAATTTGAGATATTTCTAGGTTTAAATATTTTCTTCTTTGACTCGGAAAGCCCTTTATCAGTTCTAAATCATCCGATGTAAAAATTATTATATTGCTTTTTTCAATATAATCTCCTAGTTTCGATATTTGATTACCATCTAATTTTACTTTTTTTGTTGTTTTTCCTAAATTAATTTCTAAATTATAAGATAGTCCATTTAGTATAGTTCCTTTGATTTTAGCATTGTTTTCTCCATATTTTATTAAATTGTTATCAATAAATGAACGATGGGATTTTGTGAAGGCAAGAACATATATACTTTCTAATAAATTAGTTTTACCTGCACCGTTATTTCCATATATTATATTGATGTTTGGTTTAAGTATTAATTTTAAATCTGAATAATTTCTAAAATTTTTTATTTCAATATTTTTTATTATCATATTTTTCTCTTTCTTTGGTCTTTTTTTGAAGAAAACAACTATTTTAGTACTCCTATACCTCATATACATTATAACACAAATACAAGGTGAAAAAAAGCAGAATAATTTATTTTCTACTCTTTCTGTATTTATTTTTTTCTTTTTAACAATTTCTTCTGTTTCTCATCAATAGCATTAATTTTGTTGCTCTAAAAATTTGATTTTCTAGACTTTCTAATGACATGTGAAATAATTGTTTTACGTTGCCTTCAAACTTTATTATTACGTTGTTATCTTGTTTTTCATAGCTTGTTATGTTATTAAGGGCTATCCAGCAACAGTTATCGTTGTTTGCTGATGTTGTTGGAAACATTATTAAATCATTACTACTTTCTATTATTATTGGTAATTTATAACACATTCCAAGTTGTTTTTTTGAACCTTGTACTCTACCTTCATATGTACTTCCATAATATTCACAACTATTTTTTAGTATTTCTTTTGTTGGTCTTTCTATTACAAATATTTTATCTTTTTCAATTACTTCACATTTTTTTGCACTTAATGCTATTAAAGCACATGTTTTTGAATTAACTTCATATAAATTTTCCATATTTCCCCCATCTAATCGATTTAAATCGATACTTTTCTTATACTCTTTTTTGATGTTGAACAATGCCTAATATTGTCGATTATGAAAAAAAACCTAATTAATAGGTTCTTATTGGTAAAATTAATTGAATTAATTCATCATTTTCGGGATTTTTGATTATTATTGGTTTAAATTCACCATTAAATAATAGTTCTATTTGCTCTGTTTCTAATACTCTAATAGCATCCATCATGAATTTTGAATTAAATGCTATTTTTATTTCTTCATTATTATTTTTTTCCACAGTTATTTTTTCTTCGACATTTCCAATTTCTGGTATATTTGATGAAATAATTACTTGGTTTTCATTACTTACAAGTTTTATGGTGTTTTTATCACTTTCATTTGTTAATAAAGATGCTCTATCTATTGCACTATAATAATCATTTAAATTTGCTTTCATTGTTAATAAATAGGTGTCAGGAATTAGTTTAGATGTGTCTGGATAGGTGCCTGATATTAGTCTTGTCATCATTGTTATGGTGTCAAATTTAAATATTAATTTATTTCCAAATATGTGTAATTCTACATTTTCTTCATCATTATTTAATAGTTTTACTAATTCTAAAAGATTTTTGGTAGGTGCGATGATATTTACTTTTTCTTTTACTTCTTCTTGTAATTTTACTTTTTTAATTGCTAATCTATATGAGTCTGTTGCAGTACATTCTAAAATATTATTTTCAAGTTTAAAATTAATTCCTGTTAATACTGGTCTTGATTCTTGCATTGATGTTGCAAAAGATGTTTGATTTATTATTTTTTTTAGATCTTTTTGTTTTAAGACTATTGGATTTTGTTTATATTCTAATTCAAGTGTAGGAAATTGTTCAGTATTGTTACAATTTAAAGTAAATGATGAATTTTTTGTAGTTATATATATTTTTGAGTCAATTACTTCTTCTATATTGATAATTTCATTTGGTAATTTTTTTATTATTTCATATATATATCTTCCTGAAATTGTTATGTTTCCACAGGTTTCTATATTTTCTATTTTACTTTTATCAATAAATGTTTTTATTGATATTTCATTATCTGTACTCATTAAATATAATCCTTCATTTGTTAATTCAAATTTTATACAATTAAGTATTGGTCTTATGTTTTTGTTTGATATTCCTTTTATTGCGTAATTTAAATGTTCTATTAATATGTTTTGTTTTATTTCTAATTTCATTTTTGTTCTCCTTTATTATTATTTTTTTATTTATTTTATATTATTGTTGTGGATAAGTGTGGAAAAGTGCTTTTCACCTTTGTTTTATTTAGGTATTTTAATAAAAATGCTGTGGATAAGTGATGTTGATAAATTAGTTTTTTTCACTTTATTGTTTTATTTGTGATATTATTTTATTTATTTGTATTTCTAAGTTTTTATCTTTTTGTAGTTCTTTTTTTATTTTATTTACTGAATGCATAACTGTTGTATGGTCTTTTCCCCCAAATTCACTTCCTATTTTAGGTAAAGATTCTTTTAGGTGTATTCTACATATATACATTGCTATTTGTCTTGGCATGGCAATTGTTGCTAGTCTTTTTTTACTTTTTATATCTTCAGCAGTTATATTATAGTTATCAGCAACGAGATTTATTACTTTTTCTATTTTATTTTTTGATATTACACTTTTTCCTATATAATCTTTTAGTGCTTCTACGGCTAGTTCTATTGTTATTTCTGAGCCGTTCATTATAGTTGCATATGCAAATACTCTTGTTAAAGCACCTTCTAATTTACGTATATCAGTTTTACAATTGCTTGCTATATATTCTTTTACTTCTTCTGGGACATAGCTTTTTATACCTTGTGCTTCTATTTTTTTATTTAATATTGCTTTTCTTAGTTCGAAATCTGGTGGAAGTATATCTATTGTTAGTCCCCAATTGAACCTTGTCCTTAATCTTTCTTCTAGTTTTTTAAGGTCATCTGGTGATCTGTCTGATGATATTATTATTTGTTTGTTATTTGTATGTAGTTCATTAAAGGTGTTGAAAAATTCTTGTTGAGTTTTACTTGCTATTTCAAGATATTGTATATCATCTATCATTAAGACATCTATATTTCTATATTTTTGTTTAAAGTTATCCACAATATTAAAATTATTTTCGTTTTTTCTGTATAGACTTAAAAAGTCATCTACAAACTTTTCACTAGTTACGTATAATACTTTTTTATTTGTATTATCTGTTATGTAATTTCCAATAGCGTGCATTAGGTGTGTTTTTCCTAAGCCACTATTTCCATAAATAAATAATGGATTGTACATTGAACCTGGGTTTTCTGCGACTGCGAGCCCTATTGTTTTTGCAAATTTATTACTTTCTCCTTGTATAAATGATTCAAATGTATACCTTTTATCTAGGTTGCTTTCAAAGATGGATGAATCATTATTTTTTATTTCTTGTTCCGGTTCTTCATCTTTAACTTCTTCTTCTGTTAAATATTTAAATTTATAGATAGAGCCTGTTACTTCCATAAATGTTTCTTCTATTATATTTCCATAATTGTCGGTTAGATGTTTTTTATGTACATCATATGGAACTATTACTGTTGCGGTATCTTGTGTTATTGATTTTAATTTGGTGTCTTTAAACCAAGTTTGGTATAAAACGGGTTTTAATTTAATTTCTATTTTGGCTAAAAAGACACTCCAGATATTGTTTACATCCATAAACATCCCCCTATCTGTAAGTACTAATTACATTTTACATTAAAATCCTTTAAAAATCTAGTAAAAATGTGGTTTTCATAAGTAAAATTATTGTGGAAAAAGTTTTACACAGCCTAAAATCTTTTATATATATATATTATAACTTTTTTCCACTTATATTGTGGATAATTTATTTTTTTAACAATGTGAATAAAATTATAGGTATTGTGAATATGTTTAAAACTTTTTTTGCTTTGTATTTTAAGTATTTTGTGGTGTTAATATTTAAGTTGATAAATTATGACAATTTTTTTATTATATTTTTTTTAACATTTGTTTTGTGGAAAAGTTTTGCTGTGGAAAACTGATTTTGAGCCTTTGCATTTGGAAAAAATCTAAAATTTTTTTGTGTTATGGTTTTGGAAAGTTGACAAACCCTTTTTTTATATATATA
>CAVFIJ010000019.1:0-15984 GCA_963622405.1 Bacteroidaceae bacterium
TACTTCAGTAGGAGGTAATTTTAATCAAATAAATCCTACTGCAGGTAATATTGGAGCAAGCCAAAATAGTTTTAATCAAATAAATGAAGTGCCTGAGATAAATCAAAATAATACTTCAGTAGGAGGTAATTTTAATCAAATAAATCCTACTGCAGGTAATATTGGAACAAATCAAAATAGTTTTAATCAAATAAATGAAGTACCTGAGATAAATCAAAATAATACTTTTAATAATATTAATAATATACAAGAAAATAGTGTTACAAATAATTTTGATCAAAGTTTATTTAGTAGCAGGAATGCTGAAGTTACTGACTCTGATCTTAAAGAAAATGCTAGAAATATTACCCATGAAACTTATGTAGAAGCACCTCTCGAAGAAAAAGAGGAAAAACCTGCAGTTGTACCTTTTGAACAGGGTCGCCCTAAAGTTTGTCCAAATTGTGGTGCTACTCTTTCATCTTCGGCAACTACATGTTTCTTATGTGGTCATAATTTATAAGGTGGTGATATAAATGTTTGTAGATGAAGCTGTCTTAGAACTTTTTGCTGGAAATGGTGGAGATGGATGTAAGGCATTTAGAAGAGAAAAAGGTGTTCCACTAGGTGGCCCTTTTGGTGGAAATGGTGGAAATGGTTCTAATATTGTTTTTAAAACTGATGAGGGTTTAAATACTTTAGTTGACTTTAGATATAAAAAGATTATTAAAGGTCAAAGAGGAGATAATGGTCTTGGTAAAGGAATGAATGGTAAGAATGCCGAGGATGTTATCTTATCTGTTCCCCTTGGTACTGTTATTAGTGATGTTAATACAGGCCTTATAATTGCTGATTTAACTAAAAATGATGATGAGGTAATTGTGGCTAAAGGAGGTAGAGGGGGCAGAGGTAATATTGCTTTTGCTACACGTACTAATCCTGCTCCTGATTTTGCTGAAAATGGAGAACCGGGGGAATATAGAAAAATTAAATTAGAACTTAAGTTAATGGCTGATGTTGGACTTGTAGGAATGCCAAGCGTTGGTAAGAGTACATTCATATCTAAAGTTTCTGCTGCTAAACCTAAGATTGCTGATTATCCTTTTACTACTTTAAAACCTAATTTAGGGGTTGTACGAATAAGTGATGATCGTAGTTTTGTAATTGCTGATTTACCTGGATTAATAGAGGGTGCTGCTTTAGGTCATGGTCTTGGAGATGAATTTTTAAGACATGCTCAAAGAACTAGAGTACTTGCTCATATTATTGATATGAGTGGTTATACAGGTAGAGACCCATATGATGATTATGTAATAATTAATAGAGAATTACTTAGTTTTGATGAAAATATGATGAAAAAACCACAAATTGTTATTGCTAATAAAATGGATAGTGATCTTGCTAAAGACAATTTAGCAAAGTTTAAAGAAAAAGTAAATGTACCAGTATATGAAATATCTGCTATAAATGGAAAAGGAATAGATAAAGTTTTATATAAACTTGCAGATCTTTTGGATGAAATTCCTAAAAATGCTCTTTATGAAAATGAACAATTTGAAAGTCATGTTATTTATAAGTTTAAAGAAGAAAAACCATTTACTATAGTTAAAGATGGAGATGCTTATATAGTAAAGGGAGATTTACCAGAAAAACTTCTTAGAATGAGTAGATTTGATACAGACGAAGCTATTCTTAGATTTGCTAACAAATTAAAAAAATTAGGTATTGATGAAGAACTTAGAAATATGGGAATCAAAGAAGGGGATTTAGTTAAGATACTTGATTATGAATTTGAATTTGTAGAATAAGAAAAACTTATTCTTTTTTCTTTATTTAAGTTAAAAATTTTGATACAATTATATTAACATAGTAAGGAGGCACAATATATGAATAAGACTAAAATAATTGCTACTGTTGGACCATCTAGTTATAAAAGAGAAGTTTTAGAGGGTATTATTGAATCTGGTGTTGATGTTATTAGAATTAATATGAGTTATGCTGATTATAATTTTTGTGATGAAGTAATTGCTGTTGTAAATGAATTAAATGAAAAAAATAACTCAGCTGTTAGTATTATGCTTGATTTAGAAGGGCCATGTATTAGGACAGGCGAATTTATATCAGGTGAGGCAAATTTTAAAACTGGAGATAAAATAAGAGTATATATGAATAAAGTGATGGGAAATGATATACAGTTTTCTGTTAATTATTCAAGGTTAGTTGATGATTTAAAATATAAATCTATTATTAAGTTAAGTGAAGGGTCTGTTGTTTTAGAAGTTGCAGAAAAAGGACTTGATTATGCTGTACTTGAAGTTTTAAAAGGTGGTGTAGTAAAAAATTATTCAAAAGTATATTTACCTGGTATTAAATTAAATAGGAA
Organism: Bacteroidaceae bacterium; assembly: GCA_963622405.1. Taxonomy (GTDB): domain Bacteria; phylum Bacillota_I; class Bacilli_A; order RF39; family UBA660; genus Coprosoma. Next base: position 2,363 of record CAVFIJ010000019.1, read on the forward strand.
ATTTTTAACAAAGCAAGATAAAGAAGATATTTTATTTGCAAATAAATCTAATGTTGATTTTATTGCTATTTCTAATATTACAGATTCTGAAGATGTTTTAGAAATTAGTGATTTATTGATTGAACTTGGTAATAATCATATTTGTTTGTTTGCTAAAATACAAAATGAATCTGCGACTGAAGAGTTAGATAATATTATTGATGCCTCTGATGGTATTATTTTATGTAGAAGTGATTTATCTATTGAAATACCACTTGAAAAAGTACCGAATATTAAAAATGCTGTTATAAAAAAATGTCATGATAAAGGTAAAGTTAGTATTATAACAGCTGAAGTTTCAAGTTTTGTTAAAGAAGAAGTTGTACCTAATAGGTCAGAAGTTTCAGATTTAGCAAGTCTTACAACATCATCTGTAGATGCTATTATGCTTACAGGTGAGACAACTGTAGGTAAACATCCTTTACTTGCAGTTCAAGAAATTGAAAAGGTTATAAAATCGGCTGAAACTGAAATTGATTATGAGTATTTTTTTAGTTCTGCACTTAAAACAGAGGCTAAAAATATAGCGGGTACTATTGCATCTTCAGTAGCACTTGGGGCAATAGAACTTAAATGTAAGGCAATTATTATTGCTACTAATAGTGGTTATACTGCAAGACAAATGAGTAGGTTAAGACCTCCTTGTATTATAATTGCGGCTGCTCCAAATAGAGATGTAGCGAAAACACTTAATATGCATTTTGGAGTTGTACCTGTTGTAGTTAATGAGTTTGACTTTGATTCATTATCGGCTAAAAGTACACTTATTGCTCAAAAATTATTAGATTTAAATAGTGGAGATAAAGTTATTATTACTGGAGGTTATCCATTTAAAGTTGTAAAACATACTAATTTTATGATGATAGAAGAAATATAAAGGGGATGCATAATATGTATAATTTAGGAGAGCAGTTTTTAATAGACATTAATAAAGCAATTAGTAATCCAAAAGCCGTTATAAGGGGCACAAACTACCGTTTTACTGTTTTAACTCCAAGAGTTATTAGACTTGAATATAATACTGATGGAACTTTTATAGATAAACCATCTGAATTAATTCTTTATCGTAATTTTGCGGTACCTGAATTTAAGGTAAGAGATGATGCTAATTATCTAGAAATTAGTACTTCTTATTTTAAACTTTCTTATTCTAAAGAAAAACCTTTTCTTGGTACTAAAATAAATCCAGCAGCTAACTTGAAAGTAGAACTTTTAGGTACTGATAAAACATGGTATTATGGACATCCTGAGGTTAGAAATTTAGGTAGTCCATCACCAATTTTAACAAATGGAGTTGATAATAAAGTTAAAGGTTTATACTCATTTGATGGTATATCTAGTATTAATGATTCTAATCATAAGTTATTTAAACAAAATGGAGAAACTGAAGATAGGCCCACTTCTGGCATAGATATATATTTATTTATGTATAAAGATGATTTTTTACTTGCTTTAAAAGATTATTATGAACTTACAGGTTATCCTGCTTTAGTGCCTAGATATGCATTAGGTAATTGGTGGAGCAGAAATGATGATTATAATGATGAAACTCTTAAAAATGTAGTTGATACTTTTTTAAAACATCAGATTCCTATTTCAACTATTTTACTTGATAAAGATTGGCATATAAGAATATATGATGAGAAAAAACATTTAAAAACAGGTTTTACTTTTAATAAAGAATATTTTAAAAGTCCACTTGATATGGTTAAATATTTACACTCTAATTATATAAGATTAGGTCTTAGTATTGATCCTACCGAGGGAATATATAATAATGAGCCTTATTTTAGTGAAGCGGTTAAATATTTATCTGCAGATTCATCAAAGATTCCTTTTAATGTTTTAGATCCCAAGTTTGTAGATGTTTATTTAAAGTTTTTTATTCATCCACTTGATAATTTAGGAATAGATTTTTACTGGCTTGATACGCCACCTGAAAAAAAGGAAGAATATTCATTACTTAAGCATTATCAATATTATGATATGTTTAGAAATTATAAAAGAAGAGCAATGGTAATGGGGTTTGATTATGGTATAGCAACACATAGATATCCCATTTCGTATTCTGGTAAATCATTAGTTGGTTTTAGTACGTTAAGAAAAATACCTTTTTATAATAATAATGCTTTTAATTTAGGTGTTAGTTTTATTGCTCATGATATTGGTGGTTATTTTAAAGGTACAGAGGATAGTGAGCTTTATACAAGATTTATTCAACTTGGAACATTTAGCCCTATCTTAAAATTTGGCGTTGAAAAAGGAAAATATTATAAGAGAGAACCTTGGAGATGGGATATTAAGACATATACTATTGCGAAAGACTTTTTAAGACTACGTCATAGATTAATACCATATATATATAGTGAAGCATATAAATATCATAAATTTGGAGATCCTCTTATTACACCTATTTATTATACTAATCCTAAATTTTATGATGATATATTATATAGAAATGAATATTATTTTGGTTCTTTATTTTTGGTTTGTCCTATTCTAGAAAAGAATGATCCTGTTATGAATAGGGCTCTTCATAATTTTTATATTCCAGAGGGTACTTGGTATGATTTTGTTACTGGTAAAAAATTCCCAGGTAATAAAAATTATGTATCTTTCTTTAAGGATGAAGAATACCCTGTATTTGTAAAACAAGGTTCTATTATCCCTATGGGGTTAAATGAAAATGTAAATGATATAACACCACCTATTAATATGGAAATTCATATATTCCCTGGTAAAAGTAACACATATACTCTTTTTGAAGATGATGGAGAAAGTGATTTATATCGTAAAGGATTTTATATTTTATCTGAAATAGAATACAATTATATGCCTAATAATTATAGTGTTATTATTAGAGCAAAAGAAGGTAAGAGTGGAATTATACCTGATAAGAGAAATTATAAAATAGTATTTAGAAATACAAAAAGAACAGAAGATGTTTCTGTATATGTAAATAGAGATAAGGTTTCTTTTAAAACTTATGTAGATAATGCTGATTTTGTTGTAGAGATAAAAGACGTTAGTACAACTTCTCAACTAACAATTAATTGCAAAGGTAAAGATATTGAAATAGATGCTGTTCACTTAATTACTCAAGATATTGAAAGTATTATAAATGATTTACAAATAACAACGGAAATGAAAAATAAAATTGATTCTATATTATTTAGTGATTTAGCGATTGCTAAAAAACGTATAGAAATTAGAAAATTAAAGAAAAAAGGACTTGATACTAAGTTTGTAAAGATGTTTATTAAACTTTTGGAATATATCAATGAAATTTAAAGGCCTTGGCCTTTTTAATTTTGTTCTTATTTGTGTATTTAAAAAGTATCATCCTACCGAATGATACAAAATTTATTATAATTGCAGTATAATTTTAGGAATTAGTTTTCATCCTCTATAATTTTTTCTATTTCTTCACCAATTTTTTCAATAATACCAACAACAAGTGCATTCCCCATCATGAAGTTTCTTTTTCTTTCTGTCATTCCCGTGTTGGTCCAATTATCGGGGAAACCATTTATTCTTTCACATTCAATAGGGGTTAATAATCTAGGCTTTTTTGTTTTAAAATCTTCAATGACGTGTGTTGTCCTGCTAACACCACCTTCGCTAGTAAGCATTGTTCTAGCAGGGGCATCTAAATTATCAGGAAATGGCATTGCACCTTCTGAATAGTAATAAGGTGTACCATTTGGTTTGGTTCTAGGAATTCTTTTACTCCCTTTTAAATATGCAAATTTTTCTATTTGTTGCTCCGACAAAAAATATTTACTATCAACATCATTTTCTTCTCTAATTTTTCTAAGTGGATAAATTAAATTATAATCTGATTTTGTTTTAACTGTATATATACCACCATTTATCATAACACCAGCATTATAAAATTCACATTTGAAGTTGTTACTTACATCAATTAAATCCTTATATTCTGATATACATGATTTAGTAATTGCAAGATATTGATTTTCAATAGGGAATTGTTTTACAAACATTCCTTTTTCAAAAATAATGTCTCTATCATTAATTTTTTTCATTTTTTTATGATAATTAGTAGTTTTATGATAAGCAAAAATGTAGGTTCTTCTTCTTTTTTGTGGAAGCCCATATTCACCAGCGTTAATAACACGCCATTCAACATCATATCCGTTTTCATAAAAACTTCTTAAAATCATTCCAAAGTCTCTTCCTCTTTGCTTTGCAGGTGATAACAATAATCTATCAACATTTTCTAATAATACAAAAGGTGGCTGTTTAATTGCTAATGTTTCTTCAATTGCCCACCATAAAACACCTTTTTTTCCCTCAATTCCTTTACTACTTGTTAAAGTTTGAGCAACAGAATAATCTTGACATGGAAATCCTCCAACAAGTAAAGTATGGTCAGGAATATCGTGTTTATCTACTTCAAATATATCAATATTACTCACATTATCAAAACCGAATCTTGTTCCATAACAGTTATACGCATCTTGTGTTTTAGTAGATGGTTCCCATTGATTTGCCCATAAAAATTTCCAATTGCCATTTTCTATAACCTTATTATTTTCAAATGAAACTTTATTTAACCCACATCTAAATCCGCCAACTCCAGCGAATAACTCAACGCATGTCTTTTTCATTTTATACCTCCTCATAGTTGTTTAATACTAATAATTATATTATAATATAGTTTATTGAAAAGATCAACCTTACAAGAAAAAATTATACTAAATTTTCTTGTAAAGATCAACATTTCTATATAATATTTTATCTTATTTTTTTAATTAAAACAAGATCGAAAGGAGAATTTTATGAAAAAAGGACGACTATATAATAGACAAGAGATAGAACTTATTTCTAAATCTGCAATAGGGAAATCTGTAAATGACATTATAAATGAAGAGGTTGTTACTGTTGAAGACAAAGTTGCAAACAAAGGAGGACTAGGTCAATTAATTGAAAAATATTTATTTGGTATGAATAACAATAGCGATGCTGAACCTGATTTTATGCCAGCAGGTATAGAACTTAAAGTAACTCCTTATAAAAAGATTAAAGGTGGTAAATTATCTGCTAAAGAAAGATTAGTCCTAAATATTATTGACTATATGACAGAATATAAAAATACATTTAGAAGCAGTCATTTTTGGTATAAAAATAATAAAATTCAATTATTATGGTATTTATGGGAAGAAAATAAAGATAAAAAAGATTTAATTATAACTCATGAAAAATTATTAGAATTAGAAAAAAATGAAGATTTAAAACAAATTGAAGAAGATTGGGACTTTATTATTAATAAAATTCGTGAAGGAAAAGCACATGAAATTTCTGAAGCCGATACAATGTATTTAGGTGCATGCTCTAAAGGTGCTAATGCACTATTTACAAGAAAGCAACCTTTTAGTGATATACCAGCAATGCAAAGGGCATTTTGCTTTAAAAATTCATATATGACTCAACTTGTTAGAAAATATATTGGGGATTATTCTAATGTTGAAAAAATATTAAAAGGAACAAATGATACATTTAACGAATTTGTACTTAATATTATTGCTAAATATAAAGGAAAATCTCAAAATGAACTAATGAAGGAGTTTAATATTGATACAAAAACTAAAAATGTTAATAGTATGTTGATAAGTAGAATGTTTAATGTAAAAAGTAAATTATCTGAGACAGAAGAATTTCAAAAGGCAAAAATTATTCCTAAAACTATTAGAATTGAAGAAAATGGTAGAATAAAAGAATCAATTTCTTTTCCATACTTTAAGTATACTGAAATAGTTAATCAAGATTGGGAAACTAGTGATTTGAGAGAAGAACTTGAAACTACTAAATATATGTTTTTCATATTTAAAATGGAAAATGGTGAGTATATATTTAAAGGTATAAAATTATGGAATATGCCAGAGTTTGATATAGAAACATCAGTGATGGAAATGTGGAAAAAAACATATAATACTATTAAAACTGGTAATATAGTAAAATCTATTGAAAATGGAATTAGAAAAACTAATTTTGTTGGAATGAGTGAAAATAGTGTTTGTCATGTTAGACCACATGGTAGAAATGCTAGTGATGTCTGCAAATTACCTGTTGCTGATAGATTAACGGGGGCAACCGAGTATACTAAGCATTGTTTTTGGATTAATAACAATTATATAAAAAAGATATTTAATGAATATATATAATTGATATAGTTTGAAAAAGAGTCATTAGAATTCTATTCTCTTTTATATCTTTTGATACTTCTAAGCAAGATTTTTTCTTGCCATTTTTTTATCATTTTATAAAAATTAATTATAACCAGCCTTGACAATATTTGACAATATAGTTTATAATTAACTATAGTTAATATCTAGAAGGTGATGCTATGAACGGAACAACAAATATAAGCTTTTCAGTGATAAAAACATGGATTCAAGATCATTTGAAAAAGCAAAACACTCTTTTACATTGCAATAATGCTGAAAGAAAAATTGTTATTCATACTATTACTGGTTATAAATACATTAAAATACCCCCTAAGACTGATGCAAATAAAGAGGAATGGATTAAATCATGGATTAAAGTTTATCAAACTTGTTTAGATGCTTTAGAAGAAAAAGTTCAGTTTTTATGTATGAATGATCCTTTGGTATCACATGTTTCTGGGTATAAAATCAGAGTTGGTGAGAAAACAATTATTCTTCCTAGTGATGTTAATGATGTTGCATATATGAATACTTTGGAAGAAATTGTTAATCTTTATGATTTATTAAAAAAACAAGAAAAAGAAAAACAGAAAAATAAACCTGAAGAGAAACCTATTGTTGTTAGTTATAGAACAGTTCAAATTGATAAACCTAGTTTATTAGTTCCTGAAGAAAAAACAGAAAAGGCTGTTGAAGTGGTAAGAATACCTGATCCTAATTTAGAATTAAAAAAATCTATTGAAGATGCCAAAGAAGCTATAAATAAGGCTCGTAATACTTATAATAAAATTAGATGTCAAAAAATCGCAGATGATGATTTACTAAGTAAGACAGATTGTAATAGATTTAAAGAACAGAATGATTCATATGTTCTTGTTACATGTACTAATTTAAATAAAGGTGAAGATATATTTATTGCTAATGCTGATTTATGTATGCAAGAGAAAATACCAATGGGAGCATTTATAAGTGGTAAAGCAATTAATAAAGAACAAGGAGACAATGAATCTAAAAAAATAATTAAATTATTATCTAATTATAAAATGCAAGGTCCTATATTATATGAAATTAATAATACTGAAATAAGAAATAATCATAATGACAACGATAAGATTTTATCTATTGTTGATACAAGTTTCCAAGTGGCTGATGAACTTAGTAAAATGGGCTACAAAATACTTATTTGTATGGATTTAGATATAGAGAAAATTATAAAAAATGTTCATAATATTATAAGACCAAACTTTGAGCCTAAATATAAAAGTATTCTAAGAATACTTCCTAGAGAGAAAGAAGACATAGATGAAAGTAAGTCAACAGTTTTAATGGATCCTATTTACGATTATGATATTGTTACAATAAAATACTAAAGAGGGTAGCCTCTTTTTTTCTTTACTTTGATTTAGTTAAGTGCTATAATAACTCACTAATAAGTCAGGGGGAATAAAAGATGCAAGAAATTTATTTTGCGGCAGGCAGTTTTTGGGGTGTTCAAAAATATTTTGATTTAATAGATGGTATAGTTGATACAGTAGTATGTTATATTAATGGTAATAAAGAAAATCCTAAATATCGTGATGTATGTAATGGAAGTGGTCATGCTGAAGCTGTTAAAGTGGTTTATAATACTGCTGTTTTGTCTTTAGACAAATTATTAGAATATTACTATGACATTATTAATCCTACGGTATTTATTCAAGGTAAAGATAGTAAAAAACAATATAGGGCAGGTATTTATTATAAAGATAAAAAAGATGTTGAAACTATTATAAATTCATTAAATAATCTTCAAGATATGTATTTAGATCCAATAGTTATTGAAGTTGAAAAAGTTAAAAATGTTACTAAAGCCGAAGATTATCATCAAAAATTTTTACATAAATTCCCTTTTGGTTACTGTAATATTGATAATAAATTTTTAAAAAAAGTAGAAAAAGAAAATTTAAAAATATCTGATTTAGCATATGATATTATTAAAGGAAAAACAGATGAGCCAGCATTTAAAAACGAATATTATGATAATTTCTTACCTGGTATATATGTTGATATTAAAACAGGAAAACCTTTATTTTCATCTAAAGATAAATATGATTCAGAATCTGGTTGGCCAAGCTTTACCAAACCTATATTAGATAATGTATTACACTATAAGATTGATCTTAATCATTTTATGTTTAGAACCGAAATTAAAGCTAAGGATAGTGGTAATCATTTAGGATATGTATTTAACGACGGGCCTAAGAAATATGGTGGTAAAAGGTATTTAGTTAATAGTGCTTCTGTTAGATTTATTCCAAGGGAAAAAATGTGGTTTCTTGGTTATAAAGATTATATTAAATATTTATAAAGATAGAATAGATAATAAAAACGAGATTATTTATAAAAATTTTAGACAAATTGCTTGAAATAATCTGATAAAACTATTGCAGAGCATTTTTTAAAATGCTATAATGTAATAGTCAAATGTCTCGTTAGCTCAGTTGGTAGAGCAACAGACTCTTAATCTGTGGGTCTAGGGTTCGAGCCCCTAACGGGACACCATTTGATTACTAAATCTCTTAATGAGATTTTTTTCTTGTTATAAATAAAATTAAATGATATACTATTGCTATAAAATGTTATAAGGAGGATGATTATGGAATTAAAGGGAAGTAAGACAGAAAGTAATTTACTTACTGCATTCGCAGGAGAAAGTGAAGCTAGAAATAAATATACTTATTTTGCTAGTACTGCGAAAAGTGAAGGATATGAGCAAATTGCTTCTATTTTTGAAGAAACAGCAAATAATGAAAAAGAGCATGCTAAATTATGGCTTAAACTATTATTTAATGGAGATATAAAAGATAGTTTGAAAGTAAATACAATAGAAGCCTTAGAAATGGCCGCTAAAGGAGAAAATTATGAGTGGACCGATATGTATAAAGAGTTTGCTAAAACAGCTAAAGAAGAAGGATTTGATAAAATATCATACTTGTTTGAAGAAGTAGGTAAAATTGAAAAATCTCATGAAGAAAGATATTTGAGGTTATTAGAATCAGTAAAAGAAAAAACAGTATTTACTAAAGAAGCTCCTAAAATGTGGGTATGCCGTAATTGTGGACATGTTCATTATGGAGAAAAAGCACCTAATGTTTGTCCTGTATGTGCTCATCCACAATCTTATTTTGAAATTAAGGGTGAAAATTATTAAGGTAGTATTCTACCTTATTTTGTTTTAAGTTTTTGTAATTTTAGAAATTTTTGGTGTTATAATATTATTATACGAGGGAGAATGTTTATGGATATATTAGAAATTATTAATAATAAATATAACGGTTTAGAACTTCATAAGTCAGATGTTGAAGCAGTTATTTTAGGATATGCTGATTCAAAAATAGATGATAATGCAATGAAAAAATTTTTAGAAGCAATATATAAAAATAGTATGACAGAAAAAGAAATTGCTGATTTTGTGGATGTTTTAATTCATAGTGAAAAAACTTTAGAACCTCCTCTTAGAACTATTGCTCGATATTCGTCTGATACTATTATGGATGGTAGTACTTTAATTTTAACTTCTTTACTTTCATCAATGGGTGTTAAAATTTTAAATATTAGTGATGATGATAGTTTAGATTTAGAAAATACTTGTGGTTTGAAACTTAATTTATCTGATGATGAAATAATAAAACAAATGGATGATATAAAAGCTGTATTTACTAAATATAGTGATAGTCCTTGCCTGCTTAATAAAAAAATATTTGATTTAGCAGTTTCAAACAATATAGTTTCTCTTCCTTTAGTTATTATTAATAATCTTTGTAAATTATTAATATCTAATTCTAATGTTATAGTTTTTGATATTAAAATTGATTTAAATAGCTATATAAATAATTTAGAAGATGCTAAAGAAGCTGCTGATATAATAATGAAGATAGGCAGTTTAAAGGGCAAAAGAATTATATGTGTTTTATCTAACAGGGATATTCCTCTTGGAAGATGTATTGGAGGTTCTTTAGAATTATTAGAAGTTGAAGATACTTTAAAAGGGCACGGAACAAGTGAATTAAATGAGTATATTATTAATTTAGGATCTTTAATGCTTTCTCTTGATAAAGATACTCCTATAGAGGAATCTATTGAGTATATGGAAAATGCTCTTGAAAATTCTACTGGTTATGATAAATTCAAAAGTATTATTGAATATCAAAAAGGTAATTTAGAGGGCATTTGCGTTTCTAATAGAAAAATCACTTTAAAATCTTTGCATAATGGTTATATAAGTAATATTAATTTATGTAAACTTAATTCACTTGCAAAAGAATTAGGAATGGGGGACAATAATATAGTTAATAGTTCTGTTGGTTTTAAATTACATAAAACAGTAGGAGATTATGTAACAAAGAATGATGAACTTATTACAGTTTATTATAAAGATCATGATTTAACTTTAAATTCTATTTATGAGTGTTTTAAATATACAAATGAAAAAAAAGAAAAACAAAATATTATATTTGATATAATAAAGTAGTTTTCTTTTTTATTTTCACAATTTCCCACAATTTTATCAAATTATATACACAATTATTTTGTATGATTAATACAGAGTTGAAAACAACTCAAAAGGTGGTGATAGATGTAGAAATAAAAAAACAATAGTGTTATACTTTAGATGAGGCGAAGAAAAATGTACAAAATTTGTTTAGTTGAAGATGAGATAAATCTTAATAATTTGATTAAATCTTATTTAGAAAAAGAAGGCTATGAAGTAGTTCAATATTTCAGTGGAAAGGATGCTTTAAATCACATAACTGATAAAGTTAATTTATGGATATTAGATATTATGCTAGGAGATGAAGTTAGTGGATATGATCTAATAAAAAAAATAAGAGAAAGTAATCCTGTACCTGTTATATTTACATCTGCTAGAGATCAAGATTTAGATAAAATTATTGGGCTTGAACTTGGTAGTGATGATTATGTAACTAAGCCATATTCCCCTAAAGAACTTGTACTTAGAGTTAATAATATTATAAAAAGAACTTATAGCACACAGACAGAAAAAGTTATTTATGATAATTATATTGTTGACATTGATAAAAGACTAGTTAATGAAGAAAATAATGAAATAATGCTTACAACTTTAGAGTTTGATTTACTTATATTACTTCTTAATAATAAAAATAAATCTTTAAGCAGAGAACAAATTTTAAAACATGTATGGCAAAGTGATTTTTTTGGCAATGATAGGGCAGTAGATGATTTAGTTAGAAGGCTTAGAAAAAAGATGCCAAAGCTTAGAATTAATTCTATATATGGATATGGTTATAGATTAGTATGAAACTTAAACATAATATTTATCGACAAGTTGTTTCTATTGTTATTATTATGTTTTTGGTTATCTTTATAGCTGTTGCAATTATATTACCAAATGCTCTTATTCCAATATATGAAAATAAGTTATTTAATGATTTGAAATTACCACTTGATGTTGTTAGAAGTGATATTTCTAGTAGTTCTCTTGAAGAAAATATTGCTTATATATTCGTAATTGATGGTGAAGTTTCAAGTTCTAATAATTTATCTAATATTATCAAGATGCCTGCTAAACAAATTTTGAAAGAAATAAAAAAAACCTATGGTAAATTTGAATACCAAGGAAAAACCTACTATTATAATACTAAAAATGATGTTAGTGGCTACTATAAAGTGGCTATTACTGATAATGATTATATTGTTCAAATGAAGAAAGATATTTTAAAATCTTTAGTACCAGTGTTATTAATTACCTTGCTTATTATTTTATTTATAGTAGCACTTTGGACAAGAATGCTTGCTATTAGGATAAAAAAGCTTAAAGAAAAAGCATTACATTTGGATGATGATAATTATGATGTTAAAATGCCTTATAAACTTGATGATGAAATAACAGATTTGTCATATGCAATTGATGATATGAAAGTAACTTTGCAACAACAAGAAGAATATAAAAATCAAATGTATCAAAATATCTCTCACGATTTTAAAACCCCTCTCACAGTTATAAAATCTTATGTAGAAGCCATAGAAGATGGCATAGAAGATGAGAAATCTGGACTTGCTATCATCAAGCAAGAGGTAAAAAAATTAGAAATAAAAGTACACTCCTTACTATATTTAAACAAATTAACCTATATGAAAAATGCTGATAACTACAAATATGATACAATTAATATTGTAGATATCATAACTTCTTCATCAGCAAAGTTTAAAGTAACACGTCCAGATATTAAATGGAGTATTACTTTTGCTGATAAGAAAACAATATTTAATGGCTCATTAGATATGTGGGAAGCTATTATTGATAATATTTTAAGCAATTTTATGAGATATGCTGATAAAAATATTAAGATAACGGTAAAAAACCATCAAATAATATTCTATAATGACGGACCTAATATTGATGAGACTATATTAAGTGATATTTTTACGCCTTATAAGAAAGGCGTAAAAGGTCAGTTCGGTCTTGGACTTTCGATAGTTAAAAAAACTGTTTCCTTATTAGGTTACGAAATAACTGTTAGAAACGAAAAGAAAATTGGTATAAGTTTTACAATAAAGTGATCAAACTGGTCACTTTATTTTTATATATGTTTTATAATAGTTATTTGTTGTATAAATACATTTAAATGCCATAATATATTACTAGGAGGATTTTCTATGAATATAAAAAAATTAATTTTTAATATTAGTATACCCCTTATAATGGGTATAATTGTATCTTTATTTATAAATACAGATGATTACAAATCTTTAATTCAGCCCCCGCTTGCGCCATCAAGTATTATATTTCCAGTAGTATGGAGTATACTTTATATACTTATGGGTATCAGTACTTATATAATATCCATTAAAGATGAAATTCCATTTATTTATTATGTAAATTTATTTTTTAATGGTTTATGGTCTATAATATTTTTTACTTTTAAATTAAGAGGATTTTCCATTATATGGTTAATTGCACTTATAATTATTCTTATAATAATGATAATAAAATTTTATAAAATAAATAAGAAGGCAGGTTTACTTCAAATTCCTTATTTAATATGGTGTTTATTTGCTCTTTATTTAAATATAGGTATATATTTATTAAACTAATATAAAAACCTTGGATTATTCCAAGGTTTTAAATTCTTAAATGGCGGAGTGAGAGGGATTTGAACCCTCGCGCCAGTTGCCCGACCTACACCCTTAGCAGGGGCGCCTCTTCAGCCTCTTGAGTATCACTCCATCTGACAAGTTAATTTTACACTATATTGTCAAAATGGTCAAGTAAATAATTTAAAATATTTTTTATTTAAATTATATCAGTTTTAAGCTAGTGTTAAGATTTTTTAGAAATGTCACTTTTTTATTTATTAGGTAGATAAGCAACAA
>CAVFIJ010000020.1:0-8302 GCA_963622405.1 Bacteroidaceae bacterium
AATATATACCATATATAGTTATTAATGCTTTAGTGATATCTAAAATAAGATTTTTACATAAGTATTCTCTATTAATTAACTTACTTAACCGTTTATTTATACTAGTCGCCTTATATAAAACAGAAGAAAATATTTTTATTATTTTGTTTTCAATATTTATCCCTTTAATTGTATTATAGTTAGAAATTGTCTCTTGTCTAAATGCATAAAGTTCTGCACCTATTATTTGATTTTTTTCTATTAATACTTTTAATTTTTTAGTATAAAATTTAGATATTAAAAAATATAAAATATTTACTACTATAATTAATATTAATATATTTTTATTAATTATATATAGTGTAATTAAACTCAAAACAAGAAGAGGAAAAGTTCTTGTAAAAGTAATAAGAAAAGAAACATAAAATTTTTCTAAAATTGGTATTTCATTTATATAACTTATAATCTCTCCTGTTTTATAATTTTCCAAATACTCATAAGGTAAATTAATTATACTTTTATAAGTTTTAAATTGAATTTTTTTAATAATTTCACTTACAGTATCAATTATATGATTATTAAAAGAGTAATTAGATACTATATTTAATAAAATTAATATCAAAAATATAATGCCTAAACTAATATTTTCTAAAGCCGCTGCGAAGAAAAAAGTATTTATAACAGAAGTTATTATAATAACTAAAGATAAAGGAAATATTTTAATAAATATATCTTTAAATTTAAAAACTTTTATAATATTTATCTTTTTAATTTTTCTTTCTTTTAAAATATTTCTTATAGGATGCATTTCTATTTTAATGCCAGTCCATATTTTTTTAAAATCTAATATTTTAACTTTTTTTACCCCTTCCATTGGATCTGCCATAATTACATAATTGTCATTCACTTCATAAATAACAACAAAATGATAAAAACTATTTTTAATAATAGTATGAGCAATAAAAGGTACTTTAGTATTTTTAAGCGGTTCTTTATTACATTCAGCCTTAAATCCTAAGCTTTTTAAAGTATTTAAAATATGATAAGCAGTAGTACCATTTTGATTAATTTTAAGCATATTCCTAAGCTTAATAACAGAAATGTATCCATGATAATATTTAACAATCATAGATATAGCCGCAGCCCCACAATCTTTTAAAGATTCTTGTTTTGTAAATGGATATTTTCGCATAAATATTTATTCCTCCTCATTAGTATAATAATTTCTTTTTTTATAAATTTCTTTTTTATTTATAAAATTTGTGCTTTTTTTACTTCATTTGCATATCTTAAAGTGAGGAGGGATAAATATGGCAGCATTTAAAGAAATTGTAACTAAAGCCGTTGTGGGCAAAGGAAAAAAACAATTTAAAAATTCTTATACAGTAGAAACGGAGTTTGAACCAACTACAGTATTAGGTTGCTGGGTTATAAATCATAAATTTAAAGGCTATAAAGCTGGAGATAAAACCATAGTAGATGGCTCTTTTGATATTAATATTTGGTATTCTTATGATAATGATAGTAAAACAGCTGTTATAAATAAACAAATAGATTATAATGAAAAATTTAATGTTAAGGTAAAAGAAAATGCCGATTTATCTAATGATTCAGATATTATCGTAAGATCACTTAAACAACCAACATGCTGTGATGTTGTAATTAAAGGAAATAAATCAATTTCTTTTAATATAGAAAAAGAACTTGGTGTTGAAATAGTTGGCGAGGCAAAAGTTAAAATTGCTATTGAAGAAGATGAAGAACCTTGGGATGATATCGAAGATGAAGTAGATGATAAAACTTTAAACGAAATAGATGAAGTAGATGAAGAATATCTAAAAGAAAACGCTGATTAGTAATCATCGTTTTTTTAAAATTTAAAATATTGGAATTAAATGTTAGATATAAAATTTTAATAATGATACAAAATAATAATGTAGTCTGTTAAAGGAGTTGAGAAATGTTATTTTAAAAAATTTTAAATTATTATCTTTATATTTACTTCTAGTATTTGTTATTATTCCCTTTAATGTATACGCTTATTCAGATAAAATTGTCGTTGGTGGTGAAAATATTGGAATTACTTTAAATTCAGATGGTATTATAGTAGTTGGTCTTTATGAAACTGCAGATGTTTCACCTGGTAAAGAGGCAGGAATAATTATAGGAGATGTTATTACAAGTATAAATAATAAACATGTTGATAATATATCAGATATGGCAGAAAAAATAACTGTTAACGATACATCTTCTATTAAAATAGGTTATTTAAGAAATGGTAAAAATAAAGAAACAACCTTAAATTTAACTCGTGATGAAAATGGTGTATATAAAACTGGCCTTTATGTTAAAGATAGTATTACAGGTATAGGCACACTGACTTATATTGATCCAGAAACAAAAATATTTGGGGCTTTAGGTCATGAAATTGAAGAGCAGACTACAGGAGAACTATTAGAGATAAAAGATGGTAAAATATTTACATCTACCGTAAATGGAGTTATCCCTAGTACGGATGGAAATCCAGGTGAAAAAAAAGCAGAATATAATATAAATGATGTTGCAGGTAATGTTACATCTAATACTACAGAAGGTATTTTTGGTAAATATACAAAAGACATTAAAGAAGACTCTACATATGAAGTTGCCAAAAGTGATGAAGTAAAACGTGGAAAAGCAGAAGTATTAACTGTTTTAGAAGGTAATGAAATAGAAAGCTTTGAAATTAATATAATTAGTATAAACGAAAATAAAAAGCAAAAAAATAAAAATTTTATCTTTGAAATAACTGATGAAAAACTCCTTGCTAAAACAGGTGGTATAATTCAAGGTATGAGTGGTTCTCCAATAATACAAAATAATAAAATTATTGGTGCAGTTACCCATGTAGTGGTAGATAGTCCGCATAAAGGTTATGGTATTTTTATAACAAATATGCTTGAAGAAGGTGAAAAATAGAGAGAAATCCTCTCTATTTATTATGTATACTAAAATTTTATCCTTGTACATGTTTTTTACTATTTTACATCATCAAAAATAACAATATTTTATATAAATAATGTAAAGTTTGGTAAACCTATAAAAAATATATAAATATTTTAAACCAAATATAAGTTATAATCTAATTGGTGATGTATATGGAACATAAAACACGTAGTAGTAAATATGAAAAACAAGCTCATTCTTTTAATGATATAGAGAGAAAAAAGGAAGCAGAAATAGAAAGAAAACGTGAAGAGTTAAGAAAAATAGTTTTTAATAAAAATATGGATGAAGATTTTATAAAAGTTAGAAACAAAGAAAAACCAACAGGAACTTATGTGATTTTATCTTTACTCTTTACAATAGTTTTAGCTTTTTGTTTAATACTTATTTATATATCACCTGAAAAAACAAATGAATTATATTATATTATAAATGCTATTTTTATATTAGTAATAACTATTAGTTATTTAGTATCATTTAAATATGCATATATGTATAAAAATGCATATAAAACTATTATAAATGCCTTTCTTATATTTATATTTCTTTTATTTAACACATTATATATACTTGGAGTCTTTAATTTACCAGCACAAAAAACAATACCTAATTTCTATAATATTTCATATACAAAAGTTTTAAAATGGGCTAATGATAATAAAATAAAAACAAAAGTAAATTATGAATATTCAGATATAGTTAAAAAAAATAATGTCATTAGTCAAAGCAAAAAAGAAGGTAAATTTATTAAAAATACATCTAATATTAGTTATGTTGTATCAATGGGCGAAAATCCATATAAAGAAGTTACTATATCAAATATGACAGGAAAAAATATTGATAAAACTATAAAAATGATAAAAAAGAAAAAGTTAAATAATGTAACTATTAATTATACTGAAAATAAAGATATAGAAAAAAACACTATTATAAGTCAAAGTGTAAGTGGTAATATTAAAAGAAATACGGAAATAATATTTACTGTTTCACTTGGTAATATAGATGATTTAAAAGATATTAAAATAAAAGATTTATATAATAAAAACTATTTAGATGCTTGTGTTTATTTAAAACAAAATGGTATAAATTATAAAACAGTATATGAATTTTCTAATAATATTAAAAAAGGATATGTAATAAGTGTATCTGATTATGATAAACAAATTACTAGAAATGATACAGTGTCTTTAACTATATCTAAAGGAAAAGGAATAATAGTACCTGATTTTACTTCTAAAAAAGAAGAAGAAATTTTAAAAACTTGTTCAAAGCTTAATATTAAATGTTTATTTGTTTATACTAATGATGAAAATAATAAAAAAGGAACTGCTTTAAAACAAAGTATAGAAAAAGGAACTATCATTTCCGAAGATGAAACTATTACCATAAATATAGGCATATAAAAAGCGTTAGAAAATTTAATTTCTAACGCAGTTTTGCAATACAACTAAAAAACAAAAGATGTTGTATTAAACGATGATATAGTCCCTTAATTAGAAATCTATGTAAATAATAGTTTTTTACTTATTTTACTATATCGTCATTCTTAATATAATCACTAGTATTTATAATTCTATATTCTGTTTTTGTATCTCTTATAATTACTTTTTCAATTCCAGCATTAATTATAAACCTTTTACATAATTCGCAAGGAGATGCCCCTTTAACATATTCATTAGTTTTATATTCTTTACCAGTTAAATATAGAGTACTCCCTATCATCTTATTTCTAGATGCTGATATAATGGCATTTTGTTCAGCATGAACACTACGGCATAGTTCATATCTTTGACCAGATGGAATATTAAGTTCTTCTCTTAAACATTTATTTAAATCAATACAATTAGCTCTTCCTCTTGGAGAACCAGTATATCCAGTAGAAATTACTTCATCATTTAAAACAATAATCGCACCATAATTTCTTCTTAAACAAGTACCTCTTTCTAGTACAACCTCAGCTAAGTCTAAATAATAATTATTTTTATCTATTCTCATTTTAAAACCAACTTCCTATAATTCTTATCAAAACTTTCTAAAAATTTATTTATATCTTCCATAGTAGTTTTAACAGAAATACTAACTCTAAGACTAGATACTGCAAAAAATTCACTACTAGTTATTGCCAAAACAGATCTAGAAGTTTTACTTTTTGAGCAAGCACTTTGTGTTGATATATATATATCATCTTCTTCTAAAGCATGAAGAAACGTTTCGGGTTTAACTTTCTCTATACTAAAATTTAAAATATGGGGTATTGAATATTCATTACTATTAATATGTACATATTTATATTCTTTTAATTTATCTTTTATTTTGTTATTTAATATACTTACATATTCAATATTTATATTTTCATAGGCTAACCTAAGAGCTTTTGCTGTACTTGCAATAAGGGAAGTCGCAGGTGTACCACTTCTATATATAGTTGTACTTGCTCCCCCACTTATTAATGGCTTTAAATTAATATTTTCTTTTTTTATTAAAACACCTATTCCTTTTATACCAAAAAATTTATGAGCAGAAAAAGATGCTAAATCTACATTACTTAAATCAATATTAACCTTACCAACAGCTTGGGTTATATCACTATGAAATATTACCTTAGGATATTTTTTTAAAATCTCTCCTATTTTTTCTATATTTTGTCTAACTCCTGTTTCACTATTAACAGCATTTATAGATACAAGTATTGTATCATCAGTAATCATATTTTCTAGAGACTCTAAACTTACAAGCCCATTTTTTAAAGGAACATATGAAACATTATAACCATTATTAATCATATATTCTAAAGGTCCATAAATAGATGAATGTTCTAAATCAGTAGTAATTATATTATTTCCTCTATTTTTATATATTTCTATACCTTTAATTGCCATATTATTAGCTTCACTAGCACCAGATGTATATATTATTTCACTTGGCTTTACTTTTAAAATATTTGCAATTTGTTTTGTACTAGCGTCAATAAGTTCTTTAGATTCGGCTCCTAATTTATGTAATGAATTAGGGTTACCTACAAATTTAGATGCTTTAATAAAAGTATCTAATACTTCATCATTTGTAGGTGTAGTTGCACTATAATCAAGATATGTCATATGTATCACCGAATTAATTTTATCATTTAAATATATATATTTCAAGCAAAAAACATAGATAAATCTATGATTACTTTAAGCTACATATTTTACTAGTATCAGTACATTCATTTAAAGAAATATTTTCTGTTTTAGTAACTTTTTTATTTTCACTATCTATTTTATAACACGATTTATCACTCTCATTCCATGCCTTTATTTCAATTAATTTTCCTTCTTCATCATCTTTTCTAATAACTAGTATAGCATTTTCAAAGTTTTGACCACTATATTCTAATTCGTTTTCAGATGTGCTTTTAAATTCCTTACAGTTTAAACTATCTATAGTATAATAAGTTGCTTTTTTATCTTTATATTTAACCATAAGAGGTAAAGAAATATTTGAATTAATATTACTTTCTTCATAGTAACTAGTACAAGATTTATATAAAGCATACATACTATCTTCAAATGTATTATCTTTAGAACTTTTAAGAGTGTTAATAATGTTTGGAATAGTTACCAGTGATAAAATAGCAAGTATAACAATGACTGCGAGTAATTCTAAAAGTGTAAAACCATTCTTATTCATCTTGCATATCACCACCATATTTAAAACAATATTTTTGTATTTCTTTTACTTTTTTTACTGATTTTGTATTTCCTTCCGCAGTTTCATCTCCTGTATTATATTCTTTGGTATACTCTTTTGAATAATAGATATTGCTAACATAAATTCTATTTAATTTATTATTATTATCGTCAGTTATTTGTTCTTTATCTTCTTTATTTTTATTATAATCAGTAATTATATCCTCATCTATATAGTTTTTATTTTTAAGAGTACTTATAGTAACATAGTTTTTATAAGACTCCTTTGGTAAATCTTTGCATTTGGAATATTTATGATCAGCATCCATACTCATAGAAAAATCATCAGAATTATCATTCACATATTTTTCAGCTGCAACAAGTAATTTTTTTATAATAGCAGCATCCTTCTCATCATTTGCACCTTTAATCATATTAACCACAGATGGAAAAGCAAGTAAAGCAATCAAAGATAATATTATAACTGCACCCATTAATTCTATTAACGTAAAACCTTTTTTCATATCTTTCACCATAATAATTGTATAATATTTTTTTATTTATTACAAGGAAAAAGCAAGTTTTTAATCTTGCCTTTTATTGTTTAAATATTGATTAACTTCTGGTAATAAAAGAGGAATAACTTCTTTTAATGTTTCTCTATCTTTAATAATAATTGCATATTCTTTATCATCTTTAATAATAGTTTTTATAATTCTATATTCATCTAAAAAATCATCTTCAGTATCATTTAATCTAATTAAATATCCATACCATTCATTATTATATAAAGTTCTAGCTGCGATAAACCACTTTTTTCCATCATTTAATTCCATTAATTTATATAAATCGTTCATAATGTCCTCCCGCCAGCACTTTTTGTAGCTTCTTCTACCATGTCAATATAATGTTCAGCATTATCAAATCCAGTTATTAAATTACTATTAGCAAGTGTTTCTCCACCTTGTCCTATTAAACTTGGATCATTTGTGTATGCAACACTATAATCTCCACTACTTACTAATTCCTTTAACTCATCAATACTAAGACTACTAGGGTCAATATTCATCCATTCACCTGTTGCATTATTATAAAGGTCTGCCAATGAAACATTTCCAGCAGAAACATCTGGAGTAAGACCACCTGATAAATTAGCGGCATCAGCAGCATTACTATATATTTGATCAAGACCATCTAAACCAAAACTAATATCTCCTAAATTAACAGAACTTACATCTACATTACTAGCAGGAGCCAATACATTTGGATCGTAATTTTGAATAGTAGCCTTTACCAATTCATCAGCATTTGAGTTTGAAACTAAAGAATTAACATCAATGTTCTGGCTTAATGAATTATCACCAGTAACTGCAGTATAAATAGCAACACCCGCAACTATTGCTAAAGCAGCAGCAGCACCAATTAATACCTTGCGTCTAAATTTTTTATCATTTTTAAATTTATCTACTAATTTTTTAAGATTATTAGGCATAATACTTCTTTTATCTTTAACTTCCATAGGTTGGCTGTTTTCTTTATCATTATTGTTTTCAATACCAAATCTAGATAAATCAATATCATCAAGATCATCATCGTCATTACCTAATTCATTATCATCATTATCTAATTCTTTATCATTATCTTGATAGAGTGAATTCAACGCATCTTCT
>CAVFIJ010000021.1:0-2595 GCA_963622405.1 Bacteroidaceae bacterium
AATGATATAAGAACAATATTTTTAAATTGTAAAAAAAAAGTAATTATGTTATAATTTATTTATAATAGTAGGGATAAATAGAAAGTAGAAATGGGGCAATAATATGAGACAAATAATAATATTATATGCACTGCTTATAGGTTATTTAGGTTTAGATAGCTTTGTTCTATCTAGTAGTGGTATTGAATATTATAATAGTATAATTACCCCTTGTATTTGGATTGGATTATGTTTATTTGCATTCTATTTAGGCAAAAATTCTGATCTTAGGATTAATGATAAAAAAAATAAAACACAGAGTTTAATAGTTGCCCTTATTATATATATAATTATTTATTTCTTACTTGGATTAATATTAGGCTTTCAAAGGACACCATATTCTAAAACTCCACTTAATATTATGCTTAATATATGGATGTTTGGAGGTATCGTTGTTTTTCAAGAATTTATTCGTTTTAATATTATTAAAATTGAACCAAAGAAAAAATGGAATTTGGTAGCAGTAACAATATTATTTATTTTGTTTACGATATCTATTAATGGTATATCAGCACAATTTAGTACACTTAAAGATGGATTTATATATGTTGCCTCAACCTTATTGCCAGCGATTGCGGCTGGAGTATTAATGACTTATTTGTCATATATAGGTGGAGCATCATTACCTATAATTTATAGACTTGTTATACTTTTGCCTGAGTTTATAGTTCCTATAATTCCTGATTTAGATTGGTTTGTTTCGGCTATTATTGGTCTTTCACTTCCAATTATAGTATTTGTATATTTAAATTATGTTCATATTTCTAAAAAACAACGATTATCTAAAAGAGATAGGAAAAAATACAACCCAATTGTTTATGCTCCGGCTTTTGCCTTTATTGCCTTAGCCGCAGGTTTTGTTATGGGTTTGTTTAAATATCAACCTATTGCGATAGTATCTGGTAGTATGAGTCCTATTATTAATAGGGGAGATGCAGTTGTTATCAAAAAATTAGATGAAAAAGAGAAAAGGGAACTTAAAGTTGATGATATTATTGAATTTACAAGTGGAAATAAAACTGTTGTTCATAGAATAATTAGAGTTACAAATAATAATAATGGGGATGTTGTATTTGTAACAAAAGGTGATGCTAATAACACTGAAGATTTAGGAACTGTAAGTACAGATCAAATTAAGGGGAAACAAATTTATACCATTCCATATATAGGTTATCCTTCAGTATGGCTTAGCGATATAGTAGAATAAGAATAAAAAGGAGAGGTTTATATGCCACAAAAAAATAATAGCAAAATAATTTTAAAACAGTGGGTACAATTATTTTTAATTATAATCGTACTTGGTGTTTTAGCGGCTTCTATTTGGTCTATAGTTAAAGGCTTTAATGGAAATAAAGTTGGTAGTAAGGAATTATATTCATATAATTATAATAGTGATTTATCTTATAAAGTTTATTTAAAACCTAATAGTTTCTATACAGATGAATATTTGGATATGAATAAACAATATATTACTTCTATAATTGACCATATTGATATTACTACTAGTTATAAAATGAATACTACAAAAGATGTTGATTATACATATTCGTATCAAATAATTGCGACAGCACGTGGCAGCTATTCAGATTCTGATGGTTCATCTAGCAAAGGGGATGTATGGTCAAAGACTTATACTGTTTTACCTAGTGATTCTAGTAGTGGAACAGGTAAGGAAATTGCGGTTGATAAAACAGTATCAATAAATTATAACCAGTATAACGAGATTTTACAGCAATTTAGAAATGAATTTGGCTTATCTGTTGATGCTTGTGTTGATGTCGCATTTAAAATTACTGTATCTGCTGGTTTACCAGGAGAGCAAACTTCTCTAAACGAAGAAAATCAAATTGCTCTTAAGATACCTTTATTAAAGACAACAATTTCATTAACACCTGATTATGTTAATGCTGGTGGAAATACAATTTATGATAATACAGATGCAGAAGATAGTAAAATAAATATACCTTTAATTGTAATAGGTATTGTTGGAAT
This sequence comes from Bacteroidaceae bacterium, assembly GCA_963622405.1. GTDB lineage: Bacteria > Bacillota_I > Bacilli_A > RF39 > UBA660 > Coprosoma. Next base: position 2,032 of record CAVFIJ010000021.1, read on the forward strand.
ATTAATTTCCTTAGTCTTACTTAAGATTTTATGTGGTAAACTTCTTAAAACAACAAGAAAATCTGAATATATGTTACAGCTTAATAAAATACTTAAAGAATTCGGTGATGTAATAGCTGAAGCTGAAAATATACCTAATTTATCTCAATATGATGTTGTAAATATAAAAGAGTTTAAAGATCTTGTTGATATTGAGGAAGAGTTACATTCTCCTATAATATTTAATGATATTTATGAAGAAACAGAAAGCTGGTTTATGATTTTTCATGATAAAACAGCATATAGATTTATTTTAAGAGCTGATGATTTTGATAGATTTATAAAACATTAAATAATTATTTATGTATTTTATAAATTAAATATGACAAATTTAAATGTTATATGAATAGTAAAAAAAGGGAATGTTAGAAATTTTTTAACATTCCCTTTTTATAATATTTCTGCTTGGTGTAGTTTGAATTTTTATTGTAAATGCATATTTTATTATAGAATCATCTTACAGAGTTCATTTAAAGGGTGGTAAATGGCTTGATTGGGTGCATAAGGCAGATAATACAGCACAAG
>CAVFIJ010000022.1:0-2294 GCA_963622405.1 Bacteroidaceae bacterium
AAATCTTCTTTTGAATTAATATTTAAAGTATATTCTTTTAAATCATCATTTTTTATAAGTTTTTTATAAACCCTTCTAATATTTAAATCATTAGACATATAAAATATTAAACTATTATTTTGTTCAATATAAATTTTAGCAATATCATCTATATAAATTGTTTGAGGAATTTTTACTTGAATATTTATAGGTCTTATCTCTTTTTTAGGGATTATTTTATTTAAAGAGTTATGATAAATATCAAAAACACTACCTTCATCTAATAAACCAGGAGTATCTATTAATATTAGGTTTTCATTTATTTTGTTTTCTATTAAATCAAGAGTTGTTGATGGTAAATTACTTGTTGTTATGAAGTTTTCATTATTACCATAATTTTTTATAAAAGAATTTATTAAAGTACTTTTACCAGCATTAGTATAGCCTATTACATAAACTTTATTACTTGTTTTATATTTCATTATAGCATTATATAATTCATCTAAGTGATAGTTATTTTTAGTACCTATAATTAGTTTTTCTTTAATATTAAGATTTAATTTTATATTATCTAAAAGTTTTGTTTCATCAATATTTCTTGAAATAATATCTCTTTTAGAAATCACAAGTATTATGTTACTAGTTATATTTAAAGTATTAAGATGTTCTAAATTCAAAAAATCTGTAACAAGTAATACAAGATTATTTTCCTTTTCTATTTGTTTTAATATTTGTTTATAATAAGCATTATCTTTGTCTATATATTTATATTCATTATAATGTCTTATTTTAAAGCATCTTTCACAAAGATTATTATTTAAATTAGGTGTATATCCTTCTTTATCTTTATTTGTATCTTGAAGAATAACTCCACATCCTATACATTTATTCATAGTATTCTCCTTTTTTAAATAGGTTTTCTTTTGTAAGTTTATTTATTATTCTTTTTTCACGTATTCGGTTAAGTTTTGTTATAAATAAATCATGATTACTAATTGGATTTACTAATATGGTTATTATGCCAAAGTTATTACCCCCTACTATATCTGTTAATAGTTGGTCTCCTATAATTACTATTTCTGTTTTTTTTAAGTTTGTTTGAGTAAGTATTTTTTTAAAAGATTTTAAGGCAGGTTTAAAAGCAAAAGATATACCATCTATTTTAAAATAATTCATATATTTAGATACTTTTTTAGGAGTACTATTAGAAAAGATAATTACTTTAAAACCTTTTTGTTTTAAACTTGTAATTAGTTTTTTTGCTTTAACTGGTTCTTCTTTTTGGTCTTTTGTTATTAAGGTATTATCTAAATCAAATAAAATACATTTTATTCCTTTATTTAAGAGTTTTGAATAATCAATAGTATATATACTTTTTTGATACATTTTAGGGATATATTTATTCACTTTGTACCACGCCTTTTCTAGGTATATAATAGCATATATTACCAAAATATGGCAATATTAACAAAGTTTAATTTAAAAAAGACATTTATAATCAATGCCTTTCTAGCTGGGATAATTTTTTTGTATAATGTTTACCAAATTCAAAACCTTTGCTTTTTAAAGGAACTGATAAAATAGCTTGTACAAAGTTATTTGATACTGTTTTATAATTAAATTTATTTAATGCAATAGAATCTACTAGAATTTTATACATTCCATATCTACTTGCAAATATCATATCAAGGAAAACTGAATCTCCAATAAAGACTGTATTATAAGCTATATTATTTTCTTTAAATCTTTCTTGTACATGCTTATAAGCATGAGGAGTTGGTTTACATGCATTTGCTACATAATTCGTTCCTAAAACATCCGCAACTGGTTTTACTCTTTTATTACTACCATCTGAAACTAAACATGTTTCAAGATGATACTCATTTTTAAGTGTGTAAAAAAGTTCCATTAACTCTGGTGTTACAATTATATCATCTGCTGGAAGTAAAGTATCATCAACATCAAATATAACATATTTAATCCCCGTATTATAAATATCTTCATAATCAACATCAAAAATTGTTGGTACATAAATATCCGGTATAGACCGCTCTATAAATTTATTTTTCATAAAATCCCCACTTACATTTTAACATAAAATTTAATATTTACCTAATTTTTTTCTTATTAAAAAAGAACCATTCTAATGTATATTAAAGTAGAATGATTAATTTTTTTTCAAATATTATTATTTGTTTTAGGCAATTACTTTTCCATCAAATATAATACCAATCTGAACTCTATTTTGAATAAGGCTAGGCCCGAGTTTGACAGTTTTAATTTTTTTTAGACCGCAAAGCCTTATAAAACCTAGA
>CAVFIJ010000023.1:0-4329 GCA_963622405.1 Bacteroidaceae bacterium
CTTTTATTTTCTGCGGATACATAGTTTACTGCAAAAAGTAAAATTATAAGGGTTAAAAAAACACATATTTTAATTTTCATTCATTTCACCTATTAAAATATATGTTTTTTTATTTTTATAATTCTTATTCACATTTTTAATTTATTTATTAATTTTTATATGTATGTGGTAATATTCACATATTTATTATATAATTTAGGCATACAAAGTTTTTATTATAAAAATGATTGGAAGAGTCTTATGAATAGTAAATTAATATGTAGTGATAAGGAGATTAACAGTATTTTGATAATATCAAAGATTTAGTTATAAGCAACAGAAGTAAAAGTGGTGTTAGTATAGATATATAGGCACGAAATTTGGAAGGGTATCACACTAGGACATTGGGCAAATGCAAATGTATGTGAATTACTATGATAGAGAGATTAAACAAGAAGATGAAAATAAAACAATTGGAATACTGTTATCAACTGATAAAAATGAAACTGTTGTTAAATATGCTTTACCAGAAGATAATAAAACTATATTTTCTTCTGAATATAAATTACATATGCCAACAGAACAAGAATTAATTAGTGTGGTAGAAGAAGAAAAGAGAAATTTTAATTTAAATGAAAAAAATTAATTATTACGTGCAAAAGTTTGATAATAATTTATGTTCATGATACAAAAAAGCAGCTTATTTAATAGCTGCTTTAATAAATGAGTCAAATAAGGGATGACATCTATTTGGTCTACTTTTAAATTCAGGATGAAACTGACAAGCAATAAAGTGTTTTAATTTTGGATTTTCTATAATTTCTACTAAGTTACTTGCTTTATTGATTCCTGAAAAAACTAAGCCATTTTTCTCTAAGGTGTCTTTATATTTATTATTAAACTCATATCTATGTCTATGTCTTTCCATAATAACTTCTTGTTTATAATCATCATAGGCTAATGTGCCTTTTTTTAAACTACATTCATAATTACCTAATCTTAGTGTTCCACCCATATTGATAATATTTTTTTGATCACTCATTAGATCAATAATTGGTTCTGGACAAAGTGAATCAAATTCTGTTGAATTAGCTTCTTTTATATTACATACATTTCGAGCAAATTCAATTACAGATAGCTGCATTCCTAGACATATACCTAAAAATGGTACGTTATTACATCTAGCATATTCTATTGCTAAAATCATTCCTTCTATGCCACGTTCTCCAAAGCCTCCTGGAACAATTATTCCTTTTGTGTTTTTGAATACTTCTTTTAAATTATCTTTTGTAAGTTTTTCAGAATCTACCCATTTTATATTTATTTTTGTTTTGTATTTATATCCGGCATGTTTTAAACTTTCCATTACAGAAAGATATGCATCGTGTAAATCTACGTATTTGCCGATTAGGGCAATTTCTATTTCATTTTTTAAGTTATTTACTGTATCAATTAAATCTTTCCAGTATTTGATGTTTATTTTTTTGATGGGCATATTAAACTGTTTTAAGATTATTTCATCTATTCCTTGTTCTAGATAATTAATTGGTATTTGATATATATTTTTTACATCAATACTATCAATAATGTTTTCTTTGGGAATACTACAGTATAGTGCAATTTTACTTTTTAAATGATCATCTAAGTTTATAGGGGATCTTGTAACTATAATGTTAGGCTGAATACCAAGACCTCTTAATTCCATTACTGAATGCTGGGTTGGTTTAGTTTTAAGTTCATCAGAACCATATAAAAATGGAACTAATGTTGTGTGAACAAAGCATGTATTTTCTTTTCCATATTCGTTTTGAATTTGTCTTAGTGCTTCAATAAAGGCTTGTGATTCAATATCTCCTATTGTTCCTCCTATTTCTGTTATGACAACATCTGCTCCACTACTATGGGCAGCTTCATATACTTTATTTTTTATTTCATTAGTTATATGCGGTACAATTTGCACAGTTGCCCCTAAATAGTCTCCTCTTCTTTCTTTTTCAATTACTGATGAGTATATTTTACCAGTTGTTATATTAGATGTGTAATTAAGTTCTTCATCTATAAATCTTTCATAGTGACCTAAATCAAGATCTGTTTCTGAACCATCTGCGGTAACGTATACTTCACCATGTTGAAAGGGACTCATGGTTCCTGGGTCAACGTTAATGTATGGATCAAATTTTTGCATAAATACTTTATATCCTCTAGATTTAAGTAAAAGTGCGATTGATGAGGCTGTTATTCCTTTACCAAGACCAGAAACAACTCCTCCAGTAACAAAAACATATTTAGCCATAATTAAACCTCCTAAATAAAAACCCATACTTCCGAGAGTATGGGTGGCTCTTTTTAATTATATCATATTCGCAGATTAAAAGTTGAATTTTTTTTCTTTTTTATGTTTTTTTTCACAAAAATAAATTAAAAGGATATCTATTTGGTAGTGGTAGTGAAAAGTTCATTGTTTCTTTAGTAGTAGGATGGGTAAAGCTTAGATTTCCTGCGAATAGGGCGATAGGAGCTTTTTTAGCATTTTTGTTATATTTCTGATCGCCATACAGGGGGTAGCCTCTTGATGAAAACTGAACTCTTATTTGGTGAGACCTTCCTGTTTCTAGGTTTATTTTTATTAAGGAAAGTCCATTTTTATATTTTAGTTTTTTGTAAGCTAGTTTAGAGTCTAGTCCTTTATTTGAAATATATGAAATGTTTTTTATTTTATCTTTATATAGTTTATCTATTAAAACTCCTTCTTTTTCTATATTACCTTCCACTACAGCGTAGTATGTTTTATTAAATTTTTTTTCACGTATTTCTTTAGATAATCTTGATGCGGCTTTGCTTGTTTTGGCAAATACCATTATACCTGAGACTGGTCTATCTAATCTATGGACTATTCCTAAGTAGACATTGCCTTTTTTATTATATTTTTCTTTGAGGTATTTTTTAAGTATGTTTTGGAGGTCTTTATCACCACTTTTATCACTTTGAACTGGGATATTAATGGGCTTTTCTACTACTAATAGATGATTATCTTCATAAAGTATATTAATCATTTGTTTCCCATCTACCATATATACCACATGGTAATATCATATCTTTTTTTGTAACGTGGAGGCCTATTTCTCCAGTTTCTATTTTTCCTTGTGGCAGGTTAGAACATTTTAACATGTTACCTAAGACAATGCTAGAGACGCCTGTTGTATAGGAATTTATTAAGATAAATAAAGGTTTATCACTTAAAATTTTAAGGCATTCTTCTAGTAAAATAGTGATGTTTTTTTCAAATTTCCATACTTCTTTGTTTGGACCTCTTCCATAACTTGGTGGATCCATTACTATAGCATCATACTTATTGCCTCTTCTATTTTCTCTTTGAACAAATTTAAGGCAGTCATCAACAATAAATCTAATTGATTTATCTTCAAGATTACATAGTTGCATATTTTCTTTGGCCCAAGTTGTCATTCCTTTTGAAGCATCAACTTGTACTACATCTGCTCCTGCACTTGCACATGCCATTGTAGCACCACCAGTATAAGCAAATAAATTTAATACTTTTATTTTGCGGTTACTATTTTTTATTTTGTTCATCATAAATTCCCAGTTAATAGCTTGTTCTGGAAATAAACCTGTGTGTTTGAATCCTGTTGGGGTGACTTTGAATTTTAGGTGTTTATAAGTTATATACCATTTTTCTGGTATTTTGTTTTTATACTCCCAGTAACCTCCACCTTTATTTGTTCTATGGTAGAAAGCATCTATGTTTTCCCAAGAGGTATCTTTGGTAATATCCCACATTGCCTGTGGGTCAGGTCTTCTTAGGATGATATTTCCCCATCTTTCTAATTTTTCGCCACCACCAGCATCTATACATTCGTAGTCTTTCCATTCATTACTCATTTTTAGCACTTTTATCACCTGTAAACATTATAACATTAATAATTTAATTTAGACAAAAAAATGAAGGCATTGCCTTCATAATTTAAGGAGTTCTTGAATAAGTATCTCATTATATTGAATAGACGCCTCTAAGCTCAGCCCCATGAACTTTCTTTCAAGACCCTTCCCTACTTTAATAGTATTCTAATAAATTATTTTTAGCAATATAATTGTAAAATTAATTTTTAACTTTACACTAATTTTGACACAAAAGTGTTAAATCTAAATAATCATTTATTTTTAGGTGCTTATTTTAAGTATTGTAAAAATGTATTAGCATATGCATAAAAAAACATTAGATTTCTTTTTCTAATGTTTTTATGTCTTTTTGTGATAAGCCAGTTGCTTTTGATATATCACTTACTGACATTTTCATTTTTAGTAAGTTCTTAGCTGTTTCTTTAGCTTTTT
>CAVFIJ010000024.1:0-2141 GCA_963622405.1 Bacteroidaceae bacterium
AAGTAATTTTATTTATTCTAAGATAAGTATATAAGATATAAGGCCCAGTTTTTCCGTTTACTTCACTAAATTTTTTTATGTCAAAAATATAATTTCGTTCCATATTATTTTGAAGGTCAGCAAATTTTAAGATTGCATTTATGATTTTATCAAGATCATCTTTGGACATATTTTTGTTTTCTTCTCTTAAATTAATAAAATTTTCCCTTGTTTCTTTAATCAGATCTTCTAATTTTAAAGCCCCACCACTTCTAGTTTTAAAAGGCTTATTATCTTCGCCATTAACTGTACCAAAACCATGATGTTCTAATATACCATCAAATATATGAGCCTTTTTGCATACCCTAAATACTTGAGTAAAATGCATAGACTGCCTTTCATCTGCTATATAGATAATGCCATCCGGATGATAATCTTCTTCTCTTTGCAAAATAGTTCCCAAATCAGATGTAGAATATAGAAATGCACCATCACTTTTTTCTATAATACAAGGTGGAATTTCTTTTTTATCATTATCATTTTTAACATCAATAATCTTTGCACCATCATCTATAATAATATAATCATTAAGTTTTTTAAATAGTTTTTCAAAGTATTTATAAGCATCACTTTCACCATACCATAAATCAAAATCCACAGATAAAAATTTATAAATTCTTTTTATGTCTGTGATAGAAACATCCATAATTTGTTTCCATAATATTCTATAGTCACTATTTCCATCTTGTAATTTTTTTGTAATTAAAGCACATTCTTTTTTTACTTCTTCATTTTCTTTACATAAAGCACTCATTTTAGGATAAGTAACATTTAAATAATCTAAATCAAAACTAATATCACTTACATTCTTGTTAGGATTATCTTTTAAAATGCCATATATAACCTGACCAATCTGCAAACCAAAATCTCCTAAATGCACATCACTGATTATTTTATATCCTTTATATTTTAAAATATTATTAATAGCTTGGCCAATAATTGCACTCCTTAAATGACCTACATGTAATGGTTTAGCAACATTAGGTCCCCCGTAATCAAGTATATAAAAGCCTGTATCTTGTGGCACTAAAGAAGTACTATTAATAAGTTTTTTCATTTTATCACAGATATATTTATCACTTACAGTAATATTAATAAATCCTCCACCCGCAACTTCAAGATTAGCAAAGTAATCATATTTTTTTAATTTACTTGCAATTTCATTTGCAATTTGTATAGGTGCCTTATGATATTTTTTTGCGAGTTTAAAACAGCCATCAAATTGATAATCAGCGGCTTTAGACTTAGAAATCTTAACCTCACATTCATATCCCAACTCTTTTAAAGTATTAACAAATAATTCATTCATAAAAATTCCTCCTTCAAAAAAAATCCTATAAAATAAGGACGAAAAACTCCGCGGTGCCACCTTACTTCATAGAATTAACTATGCAACTTACGTCAATAATGCTGACAAGCAAACAGTTCCAAGATACGTTCATATAGGATTATTACTTAATTTCCACCATCATAAGTTCACTATAAATAAGAGCCTATACTACTACTTCTTTTCATCACCTTGTTATAGATTATATAAAACTAATTTGTATTTGTCAAATTAAAACTTGAAGTGCAACAAAAAGAAGAAGTAAAAATATTGTCGCACTAATTACATATATATAAGCTTGTTTATTTTTTTCACGAGAATTTATAAGTTTAATACCCTCGTAATTGTAAAGAGAATTTAATAAAAGTCCTATTACTAAAGCAATAAGTGCTAGAGGAATACTAACAAACATTAATAAAATTCCTATTAAAAATGCAGTAGATATAATAGTAGAAGTACATCCACATATACTATATATTTCTTTGTAACTTGCCTTAGAACCAAAAAACTTTGAATTAACTAAATATAAAATACCCGCAAAAACAAACGATAAAACAAATACAACAATAGTTGCTGTAATAAACAAACTAATTAGAGAAATACTTGAAGAACTATTAATAGGTGAATATCCATAATAATAAGAACTAATATACTCTGCTGAATTAAGTAAATTTATATAAGAATAGCAAAGCTTGGTTATCATAAAAATAAAAACGCCAGATATAACACTCATGATTCCATGCATAATAATAGATATATTAAAGTTTTCCTCATT
>CAVFIJ010000025.1:0-3544 GCA_963622405.1 Bacteroidaceae bacterium
CTTTTAAAACGTATGTTATCAGAAAAAGTATAAGATATAATTAAATAGGCTATAAGGCCTATTAATATGATAGGTATAATTATTAATAATAGTTTATATATTTTTTTCATATTTATTTCATCCTCACATTCAAATATTTAATGAATCCTTTTAATATGTCTTTGTATTCATTGCTGATAAATTTAGTATTTTCTATTTTGTTTAGAGAATTATTTAATAATTTTGTAAGCATATCTTCAGCATATTTTTTTGCACCAGATTTATTGAAAATTTCTTTTATTTTGTCTGTCTTGTTTGCTTTACCATAATATTTTTTTAGTTCTTCTTTATATTTTGTATTAAGAGTATAGGCATATAGAATTGTCTGTTTATATTCTTCTATATCAGAATTTGTTTTACCTGTCGCTTTTGTTTCACCATATATTCCAAGTATATCATCTTTGATTTGGTAGGCGATTCCTATATCCATTAAAATATTTTCCATGGTCTTTATCTTACTTTGAGATGCTCTGCCTAAAGTCATACCTAAAATTAGTGGCCCTACAACAGAATAATAGGCTGTTTTTAGTTTATATATAGTGAAAATTTTATTTTCTAAGTTGTTATTTTCTTCATAGAATTCTTCTTTAAATGGTAAGTTAATATCTAGCATTTCACCTTTTAGGGTGTTTAAGACAATTTCATGATAGAGGTTTAATATTTTACTATTTTTAGGATAATTTTGTATGATTAAGTTAGTTGCTTTATATAGACCAATATCTGCGGTTACGATGCCTACTGAGTTTGCATAGTTATCTCTTTTTTTTATAAATTTTGTTTCTTTTTTTTCATTATATTTTAATTTTATACTAGCAGGGATAGTATTTTTACCTCTTCTTTTGGTAGCGTTATCTATTATATCGTCATGTATTAGTATTGATGTTTGAAATACTTCAGTTGCAAGGGCTAGAGGTATGTAAGCATCATCATTAAATCCCGCTATTTTATATCCTAGAGCAACAAGAGTCCCTCTTAGATATTTTCCACCACTATTTAGTTTTGTAAATAAAAGAAGGGCATCATGTACTTCTTTGATGTTTTCTTTTAGTAGTTCTTCATTATACTTATTCATAGCAATTTCTATTTTTTGTTTTGTTTCTTTATAAAATTGATTAAAATTTTCCATATATTCACTACCTCATATAATTATTATTTTGATTAATTATAATAATGTTAATATTATAGTAAAAATAGGTATAAAATGCAAGGAATGTGTGCTATAATTATAATGCTTTGAGGAGGATTAAATGATTATTATAGATTTTATTTTACATTGTAACCAATATATTGGTGATTTTATTGCAAATTATGGAGATTTAGTTTATTTATTACTATTTGCAATTATATTTTGTGAAACTGGGCTTGTTTTTTTACCTTTTTTACCTGGTGATTCTCTTATATTTGCAGCTGGAGCTTTTGCGGCTTCTAGTGATTTAAATCTTGGTATTCTTTTTTTAATTATTATTGGTGCTGCGATTATTGGTGATACGGTTAATTATGAAATAGGTAAACATTTGGGAAGAAAGATTATAAATAATGGTAAGTTAATTAAAAAAGAGAATTTAGACAAGGCTGATGCTTTAATTCAGAAGTATGGTAGTGCGGCAGTTTTAATTGCAAGGTTTATGCCAATAGTTAGGACTATTGTTCCTTTTGTTGTTGGTATGGGAAAGTTAGATTATAAAAAGTTTATTCCTTTTAACGCTATTGGAGGAGTTATTTGGGGTACTTTATTTATTATGATTGGTTATTTATTTGGAAATATTCCAGCTGTTCAAGAGCATTTTAGTTTAATTATGATTGCTATTATATTTATATCTATTTGCCCTATTATTATTGCGTTTATTAAATCTAAGAAAACAAAAACAGAGGATAAGTAATATCTTCTGTTTTATATTTTTTGTTTATGTGAATAGATGATTCTACATATAAGGCCAATTATAAATAAAATTATAGCTATGATAATAACTTTTTGCATCATTAAGTTAACAAATGAATTTATTAAAGATGTTAGGTTATAACCAGAAAGGACATAAGCAACTACATCTTCTAGGCTAAAGCTAACTATAAGCATTAGAACGGAAGTTATAAATAGGGTATTTCCTATATATTTTAGGGTTGATTTATTTTTTCTATTAATAAGATATAAGATAATTATTAAAGTTATAGTTAAAATGCTTAAGGCAATTTTAATATTTTCACTAAATATTAATTTTATGGTTGTAAGTACATTATTATTAACTGTATTTTTAACTGTATTATAGTTAGGAATGTTATCTATTATACCACTAGACATACTTTTCATTCTTATAAGTAATACTTCTTTTTTTGTGTCACTAATTGATATTCCACTTTCTTTTATCCATCTATCTATATTATCATCAAGTAATTTATTAAAGTCTTCACTAGTAGGAATATCTTCTTTTTTACCATTTATGACATAGTCTGTTGTAGTACCCACGAGCAGTCCTAGGAAATTTTTTGTTTCCTTGTCATTAAAAATAGTATTAACTAGTTCTTTATCTATTCCATGATTTTCAGCTTCAGTATAGGCTGTATCAATAAGGTCCGCTACTTCAGCTGATGTACCTGCGGTTGTACTATTTTGAATTTTTTTTATTTCATGTACAACATCAATGTTTTGAAAGTTTTTCTGCATTGTTTCTACTGTGAAAAAATTACTAATGAGTATAATCATTATTAAGCAAAATAAAACTACCGAAAAAACAATTGTTATAATTTGATTTAATATTGTTTTCATTAGTCCTCCTTATATTTAGTCACTAACTACATAATTAAATTATAGCACAGATTTATTTCTAATGGTTTTTTTTAAGTGATATTCATAAATATTTTTAAGGTATCAAGTAATAGTTGTTTTGATTTTTCATCTACTTTTGTGCTTTTTCTAACTAGATTAATAATTTCAGTTTTGGTTAAGTCTCTAAAATGGATAGCTCCACTTTCTTCTATTACTTTAAAGAACGTTTCAATTATTTGGGCTTTTGACTTATCATCTGTTTCTATAAGCCAATTAGTTGCTCTTTCTTTAAGTAATTTACTAAAACGGCTTAGTTTCCCTTGAACTAAAAATTGTCCAAAGCAACGCCAAGTTGTTAGGTCATGGGAGCGTACTCCACTTGCTACAGAACAAACAATGTTATAATTTTTATTATTAAGTAATATACCTATTACGCTTTCTTCTGGAATTATATTATATAGTTTTTTAGATAGTTTATCATATTTTGAACTTTGATATTCATTTTGTAAAAATCCTGGTCCATCATTATTATACACACATTTTATTCTATTATATATATCTTCTTTAGCTTCTAAAGTACAGGTCATAGCTAGGTTTCCACCTTTAGAGTGCCCTCCTATATATATTTTTTTATCTAAAGGGGTTATTGTTTCATTTAAATAGTTTACAGCTTCTATTTGGGTTTCTGTTGGATAGTTATATGAAAGAGTGAAATTTTCTTTCCATCCAGATATAGAATTATCT
>CAVFIJ010000026.1:0-6766 GCA_963622405.1 Bacteroidaceae bacterium
GTAAGTAAAATGTTAAAATAAATCACTTACAAAAACTATTATACGAGGAGAAAATTAAATGAATACTATAGATTTTAATACTATTACAAAAGTAATAAATGTAAAAAATTTTTTAAAACTTGATGCAGTAAAGAGTTTAGTAATATATTCACCTACATCAGTAATAAAAAATAAAATTAATTTAGACAATGTGAATTTTGACTATTATAGTACAAATGAAATAACAAAAGAAAAAGCAAGAATTGATAAAAAGTTTTCAACATTAAAAAAATATCATCAAATTATATCAATCGGTGGTGGTACTGCAATTGATATAGGAAAGTATTTATCTTATAAATTTAATATTAAACTTATTGCAATACCGACCATGTTATCAACCAATGCATATTCAACTAACAAAGTTGCTTTAGTAGTAGATAATAAAGTAATATCATTAGATGCAACAATGCCTACAACTATTTATTTTGATAATGATGTACTAAAGCAATCAATGGAAAATAATTTATATGGCATAGTAGATATTTTTTCAATATTCACAGCATTAGATGATTGGAATTTAGCCATTAAATACAACAATGAAATTAAAAGTAATGAATATGAATGGGCTAATGATTTGTTAAATTCAACAATGGAATATATTTCAAATAATAGTATCGCCTCTATAGAGAATGATGTATCATTTGTATATGCAAAAATAGGAGAGTCGGGATTGATTACTAATAAATATGGTAGTGGAAAACCAGAAAGTGGTTCTGAACATATTTTTGCAAAGGCTCTCGAAAAAGAAATTAATATACCTCATGCTATAAGTGTTGGGAATGGGATTATACTCATGACAATAGCTCAATATTTAATTACTAATAATAAAAAGGAATATGAAAAAGGTATGTCAATAATAAGTTTGTTGAAAAAAATGAAGGTTTTTGAGCTTAATGAAAAATATAGTATTAGTTATGAACTTGTAGAAAAAGTTTTTAACAATCTTAAACCAAGAAAAGATAGATACTCTGTTGTTGACTTAATATGTAATAATCAAGAAATAAAAAACAAAATATTAAAAGAATACATTAATATCTTGAATTTAAAGGAGGATTAGAAATATGAAAATAGCAATATTAAGCCCTTGGACAGTAAAACCAACTTCTATTGGTGGAACTGAAAGATTTGTAATTGATTTAGCAGAATCATTTATAAATGCAAATAATGAAGTAGATGTTTATATGCTTTCAGGAGATTCATATATAAAAAATAAAGTTAATTATATAAGTATGAATCTATTTAAAGATATAAATGAGGTTGATGAATATTTTCTTAAATCTCAGTTTAATCAATTTAATGATGAACAAAGTTTTGAAAATTTAGCAAAGAAAATAGAGGATAAGATATCATTTGATAAGTATGACTTAATACAATTAAACTCACAATTGTTTTTAAAAGTTGCTGAAGAAAAAACAAGAATTTTTACAATTCATACTAATCCATTTGAATATAAATTGGATTGGGGGGAAATCTCTTTTGAGATAATGCTAAAGTTAATGTACAAAGAATCTATGATGGAAAAAACTTATTTTGTTACGCCTTCGAAATATTATGCTAATTTATATAAAGATTTGTCAAATACAAATATATATTTCATACCACATGCAATAGATGTTTCTAGGATTACTTCAGATAATGATAGAAATCAAATATTAGATAAAATGAATATAGAGCAAAATAAAAAAATAATTCTTTTACCAAGTAGACTTGAGCCTATTCAAAAACAACCAATGTTATTTATGAAAGCCTTTGCTTTATTAGATGATAATATAAAAAGTAATTATAAAGTTATATGCACTGGTAAAGATAAGCAATATGAGCAATTTATGGATGATATTTTAAATTTTTGTCAAAAGAACAATATTGATATATTAATTGATAGATTCGATAAGATGAGTGATGGATATAAAGTTGCAGACATTGTAATGTTGCCGAGTAAATCAGAAAGCTTTGGATATTCTGCTTTAGAAGCATTGTCTTTAGGAATAGTTACAATATTAAATAATATTCCTACATATAAAGAAATCGTAGATGGGGCAAAAAATTATTATTTATTTGATAATTCTGTTGAATCATTAAATGAAGTATTAAAAGAAGTATTAATAAAAAAAATAGATAGAGTTAATCAAACAGAAGACTGGAAAAATAGATATTCAACAAAATTATTTTGTACTCGATATTCTAACTTGATAAATATAAAAAAGTAAGTATTTTAAAAGTTATAGGAGATGATTAATTATGAAGAAAGAGATAGTAGGTGTTATTGGATTAGGGTATGTTGGCGCACCATTGGCATATTTAGCTGCTACAAAGGAATACCAAGTTATTGGAATAGATAATGATTTAAAAAAAATAAATGCAATAAGAGAAGAAAAAATGTTGCCAACACAATTGACTGATATATACAAAGATTATAAGAAGAATTTATTACTTACAAATGATTATAATGAACTAAAAAATGCAGATATTGTTATAATATGTGTTCCAACTCCAACAATTGATGATGTTCCAGATTTATCAATATTAAATAAAGTTATTGAAAGTTTGGCGTTTGTCATGAAAAAAGGAAGTTTGATTATAATAGAAAGTACAATCGCACCATGGATGACAAAAAAATATGTTCAAGAAAAATTATATGAAATTAATGGTTTAGAAATAAATAAAGACTATGAATTAGCATATTGCCCAGAAAGAATAGATCTAGGAAACAAAAAATATTGGGTAGGAAACATTAATAGAGTTTGTGGTGCAACATCTAATGATACTTTAAGTAAAGTTTGTAATTTTTACGAAGATATAATTGATGCAAAGATAATTCCAATGCAATCAATCGAAGAAGCAGAATTAGTAAAAGTATGGGAGAATTCAATTAGAAATATGAGTATTGCCCAGGCTAATCTTTTGGCGAAAATTGCAGATAAATATAATTTTTCGGTAAAGAGATTAATAAATGGTTTAAACAGTAAAGTTGAACAATTTGGATTATCAATAGCTTTTCCTGGTATTGGTCCAGGTGGACATTGCATTCCCGAGGATATTCATTATTTAATAAAGGCTGTAGAAGATAATGATAATGTTGATATGCAAATTTTTAAAGAATCTGTTAAAATAAATGAAAATATGCCTCAATATGCCCTTAGTAAATTATTGAAGACGGTGAATAAAAATTGCGATAATATAGAGAATTTAAAAATAGTTATGCTTGGAATTAGTTATAAAGCAAATACTGATGATATGCGTAGGTCACAAGCATTAATATTGTTAGAAATGTTGAAAAAATATAATCCAAATGTTATTGTGTTTGATCCAATTGTTGATAATACACCTAAGTCAGAAATTGAAAGTAAACTTTCTGAAATTTTAAAAGATGCAAATGTTGTAATAGTTGGGTGTCCACACAAAGAATTTTTAAAAATTAATTTTTCCGAATTTAATAGTATCAAATATTTATTAGATTGTTGGAATAAGTTTGACAAATTAGCTATAAATTCAGATGGGATTAATTATATTGGAATTGGCGAATAGTGAGGGAGGTAAAAAATGAAAGATTGTCATGTTCATACAAATTTAAGTTATGATGGTAGAGCAACAATGCAAGAATATATTGATGTAGCACCTTCGAAAAATGTAGATGAAATCACATTTACAGAACATTATGATATTTCAGATGGTATGCATATTTCGTTGCCTAATATTGATTTAATGAAATATCATTATGAATATATGAAAATGAAAGATTCTTCTTCTATTCCTATTAATTTTGGTTTAGAAGTAGGATTAAGAACAGAACATGTTGCAGAAATACAAAATGAAATATCGAAATATCCATTCGACTTTATCGTAGGTTCTTCACATACAGTTGCTAATAGGGATATTGGCGAAGATAAAACTTTCTTCGAAGAATTTACACAACATGAAGCATGTATGTTATATTTAAATGAAGTATTAAAAAATATAGAACTTTATGATGATTATGATGTATATGGACATTTAGATTATATTATTAGATATGGTAATTATGCTAATAAAAACTTAAGTTATAAAGATTATCAAGAAATATTAGATGCTATTCTATATGCTTTAATAAAAAAAGATAAGGGATTAGAAGTCAATTCTGCCGCATACAGATTTGGAAATACATCTCCGCATCCTAATATAGAAATTTTAAAGAAATATAAAGATTATGGCGGAAAAATATTGACTATTGGTTCTGATGCCCATAAGTCAAGAGAATTAGCGAGAGATTTAGATTTAACTCTAGATGCAATAGAAAGTTGTGGTTTTGATGAAATATGCGTGTTTCATAAAAGACAACCAGATTTTGTTAAAGTAAAAAGTTTGAAAAGATAGGTGGTTATTTTGAATAATAAAAAAATATTTTCTCCATTTTTTAAGATAAATGACAAAAACGAGTTATTATATTTAGGAAAACAAAAAATTTGTAAACTTTCAAATGATGAAGAAATAAATGAGTATATATTAAAAAATGAGGGCGTGATTTATGATGAATTTTTAAATCATTCTGTAAAAAATAATGCTTTAGCATTAGAACCTCATTCAGATGATTTTGCTTTATCAGTATTAGGTTGTACTTTAAATGAATATAATACGACGGTGTTAAATATATTTTCAAAGACTAATCCTGAATATTTTACATGGAAAGATAGTATATCTATATCAGATTCAGAATATGAAAAAATTAGATTGGATGAATCATCTTTTGTTGTTGAAAGATTATTGGGACAACAGTTTATATCTATGAGAGAAAAATCAACTAGAATTAGTAGTGAAGATATAGATAAAATAAAAAATAGGATTAAAAATGAAATAAGATTATATCTAAAACATAACTTAACTGATACAATTTTTGTTCCAATGGGAATAGGTAATCATCCAGATCATACAGTAGTATTTGATTCTGTATTAGAAATAATAGATGAATTGAAGAATTATGAAATTATTTTGTATCCAGAATATCCATATGCAAGATGTAAAAAATCATATAATGAAAGATTAAAATATGTATCCGAAAGATTAAATATCACTCCTATGTTAAAAGATATTTCTGGTAAGTTGGATTTAATAGTTGACTGTATATCAGCATTTAAATCACAATTTGATGATATAAATAGAAACCAAATGTTAGCAATTGTTAGAGAAGATTGCAGGGCATTGTCAACAGAGTATAAAACAGATGATATAGTCATGGTTTATTTTAATATTGGAGGTAAAAAAATATGAAAATTAGTTTTTTTGATGATGAACCAGAAATTTATCCATTACAATATGGTGGAAAAGCTAGGACAATTATTAATTTAGCAAATGAGTTTGCAAAGCATCCAGATGTTGAAGAAGTAAAAATATTGAGCCGTTCAATTTTTTCTGAAAAAAAAGAATTTGTAAAAAATGGGGTTAAATATATTTCTTTGGATGATACCAATACAATGGAATTAATTGCTAAAGAATGTCAAAATGTTGATATTATGAACATTCATTGTTGCTCTTTTACATTTCCATTTATAAAATGTAAGGCAAAAAAATTCTATTTTTTGCATGATGTTTTGATAGCTACTGCGGATAAAGGTAGTCATTTAGATAAATCACTTGGTGGTGATTTCGATTATGTAGTTGCTCCATCTGAATTTGCCAAGTCAAAGTATGATGAGAAAAAGAAACTTTTTAATCGTGATGTGGAGTGTTTGGTTATTCCACGACATATTGACCAGAGTTTATTTGATAAAGTATCATCGAGTGATGTTTTAAATGATGAAGTCTCTTTATTGTTAAAAGATGTAATAAAAAAATATGATGAAATTATTTTCTTCCCAAATCGGCCTGTAGAAGAAAAAGGTGGTAAATATATTTCATTATTTGCAGAAGAAATGAAAAGAGAAAAAAGAAATATTTGTATTATAGGACCATTTGGTGAAGAATCTAATATGCCTGATAATTGTATTAATACGGGCTGGATTGAAAGTGATAAACTTAAATATTTTTATTCTTTTTCAGATGTTACATTTAATTTTTCTACTTTGCCTGAAAGTTTTTCACAAGTTTGTATTGAATCGGTGTATTGTGGTACTCCAGTAGTTGCATTCGATTCAGGAAATATTACTAATTTAAGTAAGATGACAAAAGCAATATTATTATGTCAAAAAAATCTTAAATCAATAATTGCTACTACTAATAAGGCTTTATTGTTAAAAAAAGATGAAAAAAAGATGGAAGAAGAAAGAACTAAAATTTTAAATATATTTAATAAAAGAAAGATAATAAATGAATACATAGATATGTATAAGAAAGTATTGGAGGAAAGTAAAAATGACAAAAAGTAATAAACCAATAGCAATTTATCAAGATCAAAGAATTGCAGAAGAATGGTGTAATTTTAGGTGTGAGTACTGTGAGGGATTTTGCCCTACAGAATATTCATTAAGAAAAGATGAAAATGGTAATTTGCATGTAGCTGAGGAATGGTATAACATGATAGAGAAAATGCCTGAAAGTGTTAAAAAGTTTTTTGCTAATGGTAGAGGATTTAAAGAGTTTTATGATGTGGCTACAGCAGTTATGAATGAAAGTAAAAAAGTAATGGACACTGATATTTTAAAAATTTCAGGCGGAGAACTAACAGTAAACCCTAATTTATGCAATTATGTAGAAACCTTACATAATCAGTATAAAATGGTTCAAATTTTAAGTAATGGTTCAAACATAAAAAGTGAAG
>CAVFIJ010000027.1:0-3091 GCA_963622405.1 Bacteroidaceae bacterium
TTTAAAATAACAATGAAACAATGTAATTTTTTTAGTAAAAAACCGAAACTCAAAACTGATTTTATCTTTATTTAAAAACAAATATTTGATATAATACTTTTGGAAAGAAGGAATAACATGATAATATTATCAGTAAATGCAGGTAGTTCTTCCTTGAAATTTTCATTATTTGAAATGCCTGAAGGAGTAGAACTAGTTAATGGTTACTTTGAAAAAATTGGACTAAAGGATTCATTTTACTCAATAAAAATAAATGGAGAAAAGATTATTCGCGACAAAAGAGTAGCAACGCACAAAAAAGCCGTTGAATATTTATGTGAAGAACTTATCGAAAATGATGTAATTAACTCATTGGATGAAATCAAAGGAATAGGACATCGTATAGTCAATGGAGGACCAAAATATAAAGAAAGTATTTTAATCGATGATGATTTTATAAAAGAATTTGAAAATCTAATTGAATATGCACCTTTACATAATCCTGCACACTTAGTAGGAATAAAAGCATTTAAAGAAACGCTACCAAATGTAAAAAACGTTTGTGTTTTTGACACTGCATATCATCAAACAATGGATGAGGTATACTACATATACCCAATACCATATGAATGGTACACTAAATATGGTATAAGAAAATATGGAGCACACGGAACATCTCATCGTTTTGTCTACAAAACAATCTGTGAAAAGCTACAAAGAAACGACTTAAAAGTAATATCATGCCATATTGGAAGTGGTGCTTCTTTATGTGCTATAGATGGAGGAAAAGTAGTAGATACATCTATGGGATTTACACCTCTCGCTGGTATTATGATGGGTACAAGATGTGGAGATGTAGATGCAAGTATTATTCCATATATCATGAAAAAAGAAAATTTAACAATAGATGAAGTAATAGACATTTTTAACAAAAAAAGTGGCTTACTTGGTATAAGTGGAATAAGTTCAGATTCAAGAGATATAGAAGATGGAATTAAAGAAGGAAATGAAAGATGTATCTTAGCACAAAATATATATGTTCAAAAAATAGCAAACTATATTGCAATGTATAATAACTTATTAAACAATGCTGATGTAATCGTATTTACTGCTGGAGTAGGAGAAAATAGTGTTTTAACTAGACAAATGATAGTAGATAAAATTCAAAGTTTAGGTGTCAGTCTTGACAAAGAATTAAATAATTGTAGAGGCGTACTTAGAAAAATATCAAACGATGAATCACGCATTCCAGTATATATAGTCCCAACAAATGAAGAATTAATGATAGCAAAAGACACATATGAGTTAACAAATTAATAATATAAAAACACATTCATTTAAGGATGTGTTTTTATATATTATTATAAAAGCATTAATTTAAAGATAAAATATAAGTTTATGCACAACAATAATATCAAACATGTTAAAGTCTACTTGATTTAAATACAAATAGTTTATTAGTTATGTAGTTATACATAAACATAATAAGCGAACCTATTACTTTTGCCCACATATTTCCAATTTCAAAATTTGTTATTAGAAATGCTAGAACTGCTGAATCTATTGGAAAGCCGATTACTCTTACTATGACAAATGATAAACCTTGAGTTATTTTGTTTTTACCAAGTTTTGGTTTTGAGTGAAATACTGCTCTATCGCCAAAATATAATAGGGTAAATGATATGGTATATGACACAAAGTTAGCAACTAAATAGTTTCCTTTTGTTAATCTATCGACTATATAGAATAATAAAAATAATATTATAGTACATATTACTGAGACTATGGAATACCATATAAATTCTTTATTTTTATAGTAAATTTTTTCTAATTTGTTTTTTCGTTTAAATAGTTTAGATAATTTTTTTAATAGCATTTTATTTCTCCAAGTTATTATAGATGTCATCATGATCTAGTCTAGGTGTTAGGATTTCGTAGCCATCTTTTGTAACTAATACTGTATGTTCATAATGAGCTGATGGCATACCATCATCTGTTTTAATAGTCCAATTATCTTCTAACATGTATATATTTCTAGTTCCGAGGTTAAGCATTGGTTCTATGCATATTACCATTCCCTCTTTTAGTTTAGGTCCTATACCTGCTTTACCATAGTTTGGGATATCTGGGGATTCATGCATTTCAGTTCCTATACCATGTCCACAGAGCTCTCTTACTACTCCTAGTTTATGTTTTGTAGCATAATTTTCCACAGCATTACTGATATCGCCTATTCTATTTCCTGGCTTTACCATTTTAATACCTTCATAAAGGGCTTTTTCTGTATGTTCCATGAGATATTTCTTTTTATCACTTATATTTCCTACAGCATATGTCCATGCAGCATCTCCTTGATAACCTTTGTATCCTATTACCATATCAATGGTTATTATGTCACCATTTTTTAATTTTCTATTACTTGGTATTCCATGCACTACTTCATCATTTATACTAGTGCATAATGTTGCTGGGAAGCCCTCATAGCCAAGGCATGTTGGCACTCCATTATGTTTTTTTATAAAGTCATAGGCTAGTTTATCTAGTTCATTGGTCGTTATTCCTGGTTTTATATATTTTTTTAAATACTGATGAGTTAATGATACTAATTTACCTGCTTGTTTCATTAATTCTATTTCATCTTCGCTTTTTATGGTAATCATAATATCCTTCTTTCTGTTTGTTATTATATCATTTATTATTTTGGATGTAAAACTTGATATAGAATTATATATAAGAAAAAAAGACCAATAGGTCTTATTTATTTAAATTATCTTTTAAAGCAGTTCCAGCTTTAAAACTTACTGATTTACTAGCAGCAATTTGAATAGTTTCACCTGTTTGTGGATTTCTTCCAGTTCTTGCAGCTCTTTCTGAAACTTTAAAAACTCCGAATCCTGCAACAGAAACTTTTTCTCCATCTGCTAATTCTGATTTAAATAAATCAAATGTAGCATTGAATACTCTTTCAGCATCTGCTTTTGAAACACCTGCATTTTCTGCAATAGCTTCAATCATTTCTGATTTTTTCATTTATGTTTCACCTCATTTTCTACGTTTATTATAACATAATTATTTATTATTGTTTACCATATTGTAAAATATTTACAATTTT